>JAOZKS010000359.1 GCA_029935255.1 Pontiella sp. | reverse complement strand
CCGAACGCATCGTCCACGCTTTCGACCATGGCCGCATATTTCGGATTTCGCTGGCTCGTCGGCGGCTGCTTCGCTTGATACTTGGCCGTCACATCATCCTTGGCCTGGATCGGCGTGTGAACAGCATAGTGCCACATGTTTAGAAAAAACGGACGGTCGGCGTTGCGGCGAATAAACTGGCAGGCTTCGTCGCTTTCACGATCGGTTAAATATTCCCCTTTCTTTCGCGATGGAAGGGATGGAATAGAGGAACTGTTATTTTTGTATGGGTCGAAATAACCAGGGGGTTGACCAAAATCGCAGCCCCCATGGTTTTCATCAAAGCCGTGGGTTTTGGGCCACCATGGTTCCTCGCCCAGATGCCACTTGCCGATGTGTGCAGAAACGTAGCCAGCCGTTTTCAACTGTTCGGGGATCGTAATTTCTGAATGCTCCAGCCAGAACGGATTGGGTGGAAGAGAAACCCCCTTCTGCGTATACCATTGCGTCGGGGCTTTCATCTCTGAAACCGCTTTTTTATTTGCCGCTCCGAAAGGGCGCAACCAGCTGGTAAGACCCAGACGGCCCGGATAGCGGCCCGTCATGATGGAGGCGCGGGTTGGACTGCAAACCGTACTGGCGGCATAGGCATCCGTAAACTTCATGCCGTCGGCGCAGAGCGCATCAATGTGGGGGGTTTCATAAAACGTGCTACCAAAACAACCCACATCTGCCGCGCCCATATCATCGACCGTGTAGATAATAAAATTCGGCAAATCCTTCGGCGCGGCGACTGCGGCATACACCCCGAGTAGCAAACCGACCACCCCGCCCCGTTGCAGAAAACCACGCCTTGAATTATTCATCGATACACTCCATTTTCCAACCTTTGGAACTCCGAAGGCCAGAGCGTTCCACACGCCTCGCCTATTTCGTAATAAACCCTGCATTCACCCATGCGGAATGGTCGTTGGTTCTTCCATCCCCCGCATCTTCGGAAATCAGATGGATGGCCTGATTCCCCTCCGGAATCTCTACATTAAAATACCACGTCAGCCCAGGATTCAGCACCGGGCTTTCCGCCAAAACGGTTTCGCCCACCTGCACTTTGAATACAACCGACGCTTCCGTTTTCGAGTCCTCAACGCCCATACCGGCCACAAAGCGGGCATAATCGGCCTCTAGCTTGTATTCCAGCACAGCGGGGGCATGGGCCAGAATGCCAGATGCATACTCCGTGCCCTCAACTAAAATAGACTTTTCTTCAAGATTCTCATTCACCCGAAGCTTATCCCATCCAACCGTTGCGCTGAGCGGCTCAAGATCCGAAAGCTTCACCTGCGGGAGCGGCGCAACTTCAGGCTGCTTTTGGTAGCTCTTTTCGAAAACTCTGGAGGAGAGGCCGTTCACCACCGTGATCGCTTTGAGCGTTGCATTTTCGCTCAACTCGATGGGGTTCGTATAAAGAAGGGATTCGGCAGATGGAATGCTTCCATCCAGCGTGTAGTAGATCTTGCCCGAGGTGAGGTTCATCAACTCGACCGCGACACCCTGCCGCAGAATCGAGTCGGCATCCTCTTCCGGCATGGGAACATCCAACGTCACGAACTGTGCGCTGATTTCGGTGCCTTGGCCATCGCCAGCAACAATTCCAGCACGAAGCTGGCAGCTCTTTTCAACCGCAAACGATCCCTCGTATTTCAGAGAGGATGCAGTCGGCTTGGATCCATCCAAGGTGTAGCGCACATCGGCGCCCTCGACAAAGCGCAAGGTCACATCTTGATGCCCATAGACCGCACCACCATAGGGTGCTGCGTCCAGCTTGCGGAACATGGCCACAAAGCCGCCACCGGGCGACATTTGAACCTTGAGGGCATCCCCTTTCACAGAGGTCAACAACTCCTTTTCCATCTCCACCGGCTTTCCGGGAACATCTTTGAACAAGGTGGTTGCAAAGCGACCTTTCCCAAGGAAGGACAAGTTGAGATCCTGCGCCACCTCATCATCGCTGCCATTGATGATGCCCACATACCAGTCCAGTCCCTTCCGCCGCGCATAGGCGGCCTGGCGACCAATCTTGGAACTCGGAAGCACAATTGTTTCATCCCAGGTGGTCGGCACGCTGCGAACCAGGTCCACGGCCGGGCTGTTCAGATAATACTGCGGCTTGTCGGCCCAATGCAGGGCGGGCGAGGTATAGGTAATCGCCTGTGCCAGCTGCAGGGGCGAAGTGGTTCCCTTGATGAAATCCGGCTGGAATGTGGTGATGGTAAAATCAGCATACCCCGCCAGAAAACGGGTGAAGGGGGTAATCGCATAATGGCTGCGCGGAATGGTCTCCCATTTATTATGCTCCATACCCACCACGCCCTCGCGGGAAACCTGATTGGGATAGGTGCGTTCCCCGCCTCTTGGTTTTGGGGCACCGTGATAGTTGATCACCAGTTCATATTCCGCCGCTTCGCGCAGGCAATCGTGCATAAAGGTGCTGTGCTCCACATCCTCGCTGTTCATGAAGTCGATCTTTGCACCATACACTCCGGCTTTTTTGCAGTTTTCAAAAAAGCGGCGACGCTTCTCAACGGTTTCCATGCCTTCATAATAGGCCTCTACACTGGCTGGATAGCTGCGCCAAACCAAAAGCTTGATTCCCTTGCCCTTGGCATAGTCGGCCAAGTCCGTCAGCGCCTCCCATGCGGTGCGGTCATCCGTAACCCATCCCTGAGCGGGATGTTCCCATCCTTCGTCCACCAAATAGTATTGGCAACCCAGCGCTGCGGCATTGTCCACAAACCAGTGCTGTTTTTCCCACAACGTTCCCGGATTCCAATAGCCCCACCACTGCCACAAGGAGCGGCCCGGCTGAATCCAATCTGTATGGCAACCTTCAGGGAATAAAGTTTTATCCGGTGCCGGACAAACCGCAGCCGTCAGATTGCAATTCACCAAACCATTCAGATCCTGAGTCGTCATAATAATACGCCAAGGAGTAACCACATCGCCCTGAACCACCCAACCCTCCTTATCTTCCGCAAACACGGTGG
>JAOZKS010000077.1 GCA_029935255.1 Pontiella sp. | reverse complement strand
TCAAAGGCGTTGAAGTGTTCTTGCGTGGTGGCGAGGACTTCGTCGCGAAGTTGCTGGCGTTCTGCGTCGGTGTAGTCGAGCAGGTAGCGCATGGTGCTGGCATATCCTTTGGCATCGGGCAGTAGATATGAATCGAGCTGGCCGATGGCGCCGATCAGCGCGCGCGTTAGTTCGTCCTCGCTCAGTTCCAGCGTTTTCAGATAGTCGCCGGTGGCTTTGTAGACCTCCAGCGAGTTTTCCAGATTGGGGTCGCGGTAGGATGCAAATACGAAGGTTCCTGAGCGCATGTCAAATGAGCACATGCCACCGTAGGCCCCACCTTGTACGCGGATTTTTTCCCAGAGCCAGGCGGTTTGGAGATAGCGGGTAATCACCAGTGCCGATCCGTGCATTTTATAACCGGCGGTGAAAAGGTTGGCGGAGCAGCCCACATAGTTGACTTGCGTGGGGGCCGTTAGTGCTTCCGGTGTGGGGAAGGGGGTGGGGGTCCAGTTCTTGGAAGAAAAGGATTCCTGGTTTGGCAGTTTCCCGATAAAGCCTTCGAACAACTCAAGAACGTTGGGCATTGCGGCGGGGTCGACGGTTAGATTGGCCACCATATGGTCGCGGTTGAGCAGGGTTTTTCGGATCTTTTCCAGTCGTTGGGAAATGCCCGGCCAATCTGTTTCGAGTTCTTTGGCGAGCTTGCGGATGAAGAACAGGGCCTCGATGCCGCCCATGATCTCGCTCAGCCAGAGGGCTTCGTTGTCGCGCGCCTTGAGGCGGCTCATCACGGCCATGTGGCCGCGGGGGACGATGGCGGTCTCCAGCTCGGACTTGTGTTCGAGCACGATCTGCTTGAAGCGTTCCTGATTGCTGAAGTCGGGTTTCAGCAGGATATCGTGGAGGATATCCAGGAGTTCGGTGGTTTGGTCGGCCATGCATTTTCCCCGCAGGAAAAAGCGGGTAATGCCGGTGGTGGTGTCTTTCTGTGCGGCGAAGAGGGGGGTGCCGTAGATGCCGCCGGTTTTCTTTGCAATGCGGTGCGAGAGCGAAACATAGTCTTCGTCTTTTGTTCCCATCTCGAGGAGTACGCTGGCCAGCAACGAGGCGTAGGGCAGGTCTTCCTGGTCCAGACCATGCAGATCGAAGCCGATGTCGAGGTAGAGGATGCCGTTGGTGAAGAGGTCGTGGGTGAGCACGGTGGCTCCGTTGATCTTGGTTTCGCCTCGGTCGATGACCCGGATGGTTTTGTCGAGATCTTCGCGTTGCAGCAGGGGGATGGTGGCGATGGCTTCGGCGGAGTCGGGCGTGGCCTGCATTTCGAGCAAGTGTTTTGTGTTGGCGACGATTTGCTTGAGTTCCTTCGCGTCCATTTTTGCTTTGGCGGTGGCGAGGCGGTCTTTTTCTTCGGCCTCGATGCGGGCGGAGAGCCCGGCATCGGGCACGAGCACGACGGTGGTGCGGTGGGTGTTGTCGATGAAGTAGTGTTGGATCAGCTGTTCAAAGTATCCGTCTTTCTCGGCCTGTTTTTTGACGGCTTGCAGCGGGGCTTCGAAGGCGATGAGTTCGAGCGGGTCGGTATCGTAGATCCAGGCATTGAGCGATTTTAAGAAGAGGGACAATCCGCGCGGGAAACCGCCGCTGTTGTTTTCGCGCAGGTCGAATTCGAAGGTGTTGATGGCGGCCTCGATGTCGTCACGCGGAATACCGTTTTGGGCCAAATCCTTTAGGGTTTGGAAAATCAGGTTTTCGGCTTTTTCAAGGTTTTTGGATTCAACACCCTTGAGGCCGATGGAATACATCATCTGGATCATATGGGTTTCCATCCCGCCGCCGGTAATATCTTCACCGAGTCCGGATTCAATCAGGGCCTTGCGCAGGGGCGATCCGGCGGTGCCGAGCAGGATGTGGTCGAGCAGTTCGAGGGCAAACACTCGTTCGGCATCGGTTGGGGAGGGTAGCAGCCAGTTGACGGTGAACATTGGGTTTGGATTTTCATCGTCGGCGGAAACGGCAAAGGGTTTCTCGATGCGGCGGGGTGCCGGGAGCGGCGACTGGATTTCGATTCCGGATTGGGGATCGATTTTTTGGAAATCCTTCAGGTATTCCTCCAGGAGTTCGAAGCGCTCTTCGACGGGATCGTTGCCATAGAAAAAGATCCTTGCGTTGGAAGGATGGTAGAACGATTGGTGGAAGGCCGAAAATTGCTCGTGCGTCAGATCCGGGATGTTCGGCGGGTTTCCGCCGGAATCGAGCCCGTAGGTGGTGTCGGGAAAGAGCGATTGCTGCGAGGTTTCCATCAGGATCGAGTCGGGGGAGGAGTAAACCCCCTTCATTTCGTTGTAGACCACGCCCTTGAACGTTAATTCATCCTCGGGCGATTCCAGCTCGTAGTGCCAGCCCTCCTGCATGAAGAAATCTTTTGTGATGCGGGGGTGGAAGACGGCATCGAGATAGACATCGACCAGATTGTGGAAATCTTTCTGGTTTTGGCTGGCAACCGGATAGCAGGTTTTGTCGGGATAGGTGAAGGCGTTCAGGAAGGTTTGGAGCGAGCCTTTGAGTAGCTGGACAAACGGGTCTTTGACGGGATATTTTTCCGATCCGCACAGCACGGTGTGTTCCAGAATGTGTGCCACGCCGGTCGAATCCGATGGCGGGGTTCGGAAGGCGATGCCGAAACACTTGTTCTCGTCGTCATTTTCCATCGAAAGAATCTCCGCCCCGGTCGGGACATGAAGATAGATTTTCGCGCGAGTATTGAGTTCTTTGATTTCTTCACTGCGTACAAGTTTAAAATGGTTCAAAACAGACCTCCGGTAAAAGGGATTATGTTTATCGGAACTAAGTCCGAATATCTACATAATTAAGGGAGTAATGGGCGTAATTAAAAGGGTTTCCCTAGATCCGTCCACAGCTCGACCTGGGGGTGGTCGGCGAGGGCGATTCCTGCCGGAATGGTTTCTGGTTCATTCAGCAGGGTTTTGATAATCGTGCGTTTGGATTCGCCTGTGACGAGCAGGATCAGTCGCTCAACGCGCCGGAGGAGTGCAGGGGTTACGCTAACCCCCTGCATGCCATCGGGGCGGTTGGTGTGGAGGGTTGGACTTCCGGTTTTCTGACTTGCCTGTTGGGGGGTGAACAACCCGGCGGTGTGGCCATCGGTGCCCATGCCGAGAAACCCGAGATCGATTCGATCCAGCGCATCAAGCTCATCTGCAAAGCCGGTGGCGGCCTCCTCGATGGGTAGCCCGGTGTTGACGCGGATGAAGCGGTCTTCGCATTTCAGCGCCTGAAGCATAGGCATGAGATTGTGTGCGTTGTTTTTTACGGCGTTGAATGGCACCATTCGTTCGTCGCTGAGGAATAGGTTGCGGTTTGGATGGACGGGGCAGGGGGAGAGCTGGTTATAGATGACGTAGGGCGTGGAGCCGCCGCTGAGCATCAGGTTGCCGGAGGTGGGCAGGGTTTCGCGTAAAAGTTCCAGAGCCTGGGATATGAGTGCTTCCGTCGTTTTGAATGAAGTGGTGTTGATCATGTGCAGAACGATAGCCATGGGCTTTGGAGAGTAAAGCAAATGCGGCGGTAGAAAATGTCGTTGCGCCGAATCGGTATTTTTGCAAACGTGAAGCCATGCTTAAAGTCATATTAACCAGTCTACTGAAACTCATCGCCTGGCTTCCATTACCGATCATACACGGATTCGGTTGTTTTGTCGGGTTTGTTTTCGGCCACGTAGTACGCCATCACCGTGCGGATGCCTTTCTGGCCCTGGAGCGGTCGTTCCCCAAATTATCCCCCGGAGAGTGCAAGCGAATCATCAATACCATGTACCGCCTTCAAGGGATCAACATGGGCGAAATGATTTGGTATTCAATGCGCGGGATCGAGGCGATTGGCCAAGCCATTGAAATGGAGGGCGTGGAAAATTTTGAACGTGCACAGGCACGAGGGAAGGGCGTGATTGTTCTGACGGCCCATATCGGGAATTATGAACTGATGCCGATGATTACGGCATCCAAAGGGATCAAACTCAGCGTCATTGTTAAAAGGATCAAGAACGAGACGATCAATCAGGTGATTGAAAAACTCCGAACCCACGAAGGCCTTACCTTTCTTTCAACCAAGCATGCCTATCGGGATTGTTTAAAGGCGCTCAGGCGCAATGAAGCGGTTGGCATGATTATTGATCAGAATATGACGCGTAAAGAAGGCGTGTTCGTCGACTTTTTCGGCAAACCCGCATGCACTTCTCCGGGGCTGGCCTTCATGGCGGCGCAGTCGAAAGCCCCCGTGGTTCCCGCTTTTATCCACCGCAAGGCGGATGGCGGTTTCGTGTTTAAGGTGCATCCGTTGATGGAGCCGCCGGAGGATCGGTCTCCGGAATCCACGCACGCGGCAACGCAACTCTACACGAAGACGATTGAGGATGCGATTCGCGAGACACCTGAGCAGTGGATTTGGATGCATCGACGGTGGCGTACGACGCGGGCTGAAGGAAACTCGTTGGTCGAACGCGCCAAGAATTAATTTTCAGGGAGAAGGGGATGGAGCGGGTTCCACTTGCCTGTTGCATGGCAGCATGTGCTGAATCTCGGAGGGTTGAAGGGGGCGTTGTCGGTGGCGTTGATTCTGATGATTCCCAACGAGTATGCCTATCGGCACGCCGCGCTAGGCATGTGCCTGTTTACGCTTGTGTTTAATCCAGTGGTCCTGCACGCATACCTAAAAAAAGCCGACCTCAACGAGATCGGCTAGATTCTTTCAGGCGTTGAAACCTATTTTTCACTCAAGTTCAGCTTCTTTCCCGAATCAAGCCATTGCTGCAGGATGATTTTGCAGTATTTACTGACTGAAAGATGCATCGACTCGGCACGATTCGTCAGTTCGTCGGCCATCTTGCCGGGCATATTGAGTCCGATCGTTTTTGTTCCTTTTCCAGCGGGGTTTGTTGCCATGAGGTTCCTCTTTTATAATTAAAAAATGAATGTATACTTATTTATAATCATGTTCAAATATAATTTATAAAAAATTAATACTCTATATGCAATGTGAAATTAGTTAATGGAATCCATTCTAAATATGTTTAGATGGAGGATCGGGATTGCAGAAGCCTATTCCACTGCTACGATGCGTTTCTCTTTTTGGGTGTAGAAAAACACGAGGTAGTTGAAGTCATGTTAAGCGAGTTTCTTGTAATTACAGTCGGAGCCATTCTAGTAAACAATTTCGTGCTGTCGAAGTTTCTTGGAATTTGCCCGTTCCTCGGTGTTTCAAAGAAACTGGATACGGCATTGGGCATGTCGGGTGCGGTGATTTTTGTGATGACGCTGGCCTCACTGGTCAGTTCGCTGATTAATACATTCCTGCTCGTCCCTATGGAACTGGAGTTCCTTCAAACGCTGGTGTTCATTGTGGTGATCGCCTCGTTGGTGCAGCTCGTTGAAATTATATTACAAAAAGTGAGTGCCAAGCTTTATGAAAGCCTAGGGATCTTTCTTCCGCTCATCACCACCAACTGTGCCGTGCTTGGGTGCGTGGTGCTTAATGCGAAAGCCGCGCCGGAAGCCATCCAGTCCACGTGGTATGGGGCAACGATCTACGGGTTTTGTTCGGCGGTGGGTTTTGCGCTCGCCTTGGTCCTCTTTTCCAGCCTGCGCGAAAAACTCGACCTGGCCAACGTGCCGAAGGCGTTTGAGGGAACCGCAATTTCACTGATCACGGCGGGAATCCTCGCCATGGCTTTCATGGGCTTCTCTGGACTTGTTTAAGGAATACAAATGAATATTGCATTAATAGCGATTATAGCAGTTGGAGGGCTTGGTGCGATTTTGGGTGTCATTATCGGCATCATAGCCAAGGCGTTCGCCGTCGAAGTCGACGAGCGGATCGAGGGCGTTGAAGACCGATTGCCGGGAGCCAACTGCGGAGGATGCGGCTATGCCGGGTGCTCGGACTTTGCCAAAGGCGTTGTGGCCGAAAAAGCCGTTCCGGGCGAATGCCCGGTCTGCTCGGCGGACGATGTCAGGAGTATTGCTGAATATCTCGGAATCGTGGCCGAGGAAAAAGAAAAAATGGTGGCTGTGGTTCGGTGTTCCGGCGATTGCGCCAACACCGTGCGCTCGCTCTACAACGGAGTGCGCGACTGTCGTTCCGCCGTGTTGGTCGCCGGGGGAGCGAAGGGCTGCGACTATGGTTGCCTTGGTTTCGGAAGCTGTGCGGATGCCTGCCCGTTCGGCGCCATCGAAATTCGCGACGGATTGGCCGTGGTCCATGCCGACCTCTGCGTCGGCTGCGAAAACTGCGTAGCGGCGTGCCCGAAGGATTTAATCATTATGACCCCTGCCGCAGTGGATGTGCATGTCTATTGCAACTCACCGGAAAAAGGAGCGGCCAAGCGCCAGGTTTGCAAAACCGCCTGCATCGCTTGCCGGAAATGCGTGAAAGCTTCCGGGGAGGAGGATTATATGCTTGTCGATGGCTTCCTGATTAGAACCAACTATGAAAACCCGCCACCCCCCGATTTGGTTGAAGCATCCGCCTGTCCGACCTCGGCACTTCGCCTTGGAACCAAACATGCCGCCGGGGCGTATGAAGGAGCTTCGAAATGAGCGAGAAACCAAGAAAATTCAAGGGGGGCGTGCACCCGAACGACAGTAAAGCCCTTTCAAAATCCAGCCCGATTCAAGACGCGCCGCTTCTCGAAACCTACAAGGTCATCATGCACCAGAATATTGGTGCACCGCCCGAGCTGGTGGTGAAAAAGGGAGATGCAGTAAAGAAAGGCGACCTGCTTGCTAAAGCCGGAGGTTTTGTTTCCGTGCCGTTGCATGCGCCGACCAGTGGAACGGTCAAGGCGATTGATAAATGCCCCGGTCCGACCGGCATGGCTGTTCCCTCCATCGAAATTACCGCCGACGGCGAAGATGAATGGGGAGCGACGTTTGAGCCGATCACTGACTGGAAAAACTGCGACCCCGCCGTGCTCAAGCAACGGGTTTGGGATGCCGGAATTGTGGGGATGGGCGGTGCAGGTTTCCCGGCGCACGTCAAACTTTCCCCACCCGAAGGCAAGGTGATCGACACCCTTATTCTTAACGGAGCCGAGTGCGAACCCTATCTGACCGCCGACCATCGAATCATGCTTGAACAAGCCGAGGATGTTGTTCTTGGAGCCGCGATTATTGCCCGAATTCTTGGGTTGGAAACCGCCGTGATTGGGGTTGAAGAAAACAAGCCGGATGCAATTTCCCAGCTGACTGAAATCGCCGGGAAATACAACGTCACGGTGCAGGCCCTTCCGGTCAACTATCCGCAAGGAGCCGAGAAACAATTGATCTATGCCATCACCGGCCGAGAAGTTCCGATCGGGAAACTGCCGATGGATGTCAACTGCGTGGTACAGAATGTGGCCTCCGCCGTAGCGATTGCCGAAGCCGTTGTTAAAGGCCGCCCATCGATTGACCGGATCACCACCGTGACCGGCAAGCCGGTCGTCAATCCCGGTAACTGGCGTTTTCGTTTGGGCACTCCGATTGAAAAGGCACTGGAACTTGTCGGAGGAGTGAATACGCAACCCGCCAAGCTGTTGCTTGGTGGACCCATGATGGGTATCGCGCAGAGTTCTTTGGGTGTGACCATCATGAAAAACACCTCCGGAATCCTCTTGGTGGCCGCCGATGAGGTTTCGCTATACACCTCCGAGCCCTGCATCCGTTGCGGGCGCTGCGTGGAGGTTTGCCCGATGAGCATCCTGCCGGCCACGATCAGCCAGGCCGTCGAAAACAAACGCTTCGACTGGGCCGAGGAGCTGAATGTAATGGCCTGCATCGAATGCGGTTCATGCAGTTATGTTTGCCCGTCGCACCGCCCACTCAATCAGCACTTCAAACGCGGTAAAATCGAAATCCAAGCCCAACTTAGAAAGAAGAAATAGAGACCGATTATGTCTGAAACACAATCAACGATACAGATGCCCGATCCCACCCGGTTGGTAGTCAGCAACTCGCCGCATATCCGGGATAACCAGAGCATCAATAAAATCATGTTCACCGTGGTGTTGGCCATGCTGCCCGCCTGCCTGGCCGGTATTTGGTTCTTCGGCTTCGCGGCCTTGAAGGTTCTGCTGCTCTGCACCGTCTCCTGCGTGGTGATCGAAGAGGGCTGGAACAAGCTCATGAAGCGCGCGTCCACCTGGAAGGATGGAAGTGCCATCCTGACCGGCATCCTGCTCGGTATGAACCTCAACGCAGGCGTGCCATGGTGGGTCTGTGTTCTCGGCGGAGTGCTTGCCATCATTCTCGGCAAGCAACTCTTTGGTGGATTAGGCTACAATCCCTTCAATCCCGCGCTCGTTGCGCGTGTCGGTTTGCTGATCGGTCTTCCGGAAATCATGACCACATGGAATGCCACTCGTGGTGCAGATGTTGTAACCAGCGCCACGCCACTTGGAATGGCTGTGGGCGATACATCGTTAGGGAATCTGCTCTCTGGTAATGTTGGCGGCTGCCTCGGTGAAACCTCCGCGATTGCGTTGCTCATCGGCGGTGCCATCCTGCTCTTTTTCAAGTTGATCAAATGGCAAGTGCCCGTGGCTTTCATCGGGAGTGTTTTTGTAATTACCGGGATCGCTTATTGGATCAATCCGGCTGAATACCATTCACCTGTATTTCATGTGCTCTCCGGCGGCCTGCTGCTCGGAGCCTTCTTCATGGCAACCGATATGGTCACCTCGCCGATGACGAAAAAGGGCTCGCTCATTTTTGGCCTCGGCTGCGGAATCATGACCAGCGCCATCCGCCTGTGGGGTAGCTATCCAGAAGGGGTCAGCTTCTCCATCCTGTTTATGAACGCGCTGACGCCGCTCATCGACCGCTCAACCATCAGTAAACCATTTGGCTATACCGCGCCGATCAAAGGGGAATCGAAATAATGGCTGTACAGAACATAAATATTCCAAAGCTTGGAATCTTCCTCGGGGTCATTGCGGCAACCGCCGCTGGCCTGCTGTCGTTCGTCTCCGTTTCCACCGAGGCAGCCATCAAAGTGAACCTGCAGAAAAAAACCGATGCCGCGCTCGAAGAGGTGTTGCCCGCATTCGATACCGTTGAAACCATGACTCTTCGATCCGAGCTGGACTGGCCCGTCAAATTCGTTATCGCCAAAAAGGGCGGCCGTATCGTCGGCTATGCCGGTGAAGTCATTTCTCCCGAAGGCTTTTCTGGAGATATCACGGTTATGGCCGGGCTTGATCTCGATGGTTCTGTTCGCACGGTGATTGTAACGGCCAACACCGAAACACCCGGCCTTGGAACCGCCGTCACGGATCGCAAGGTACAGAAAACCATCGTCGATTTGATCAAGGGAGGGGAGGCGATCGAGGGTCTCGCGCCGAATGTCTATCTCGACTGGTATGGTAGCAAGAAAGCCGGTGACCGCCGCTGGCCCATCATCAAGGACGGCGAACAGATTAATGGAAAAACCGGAGCAACCATTACCAGCAGCGCGATCGGCGGTGCGGTTTATGCCATCGGAAAAACCTGTGTAGACCACCTGGAACAGCTTTCAAAGGGAGTGGAATAATGGCGAACGAATTCTCCAAGGGGCTTTGGAAAGAGAACCCGGTGCTGGTGTTATTACTAGGCATGTGCCCAACGTTGGCGGTGACCTCAAGTGCCACCAATGGTCTTGGCATGGGTGTGGCCACCATGCTCGTGCTAATCGGTAGCAATGTCGTGATTTCCGCCCTCCGCAAGATCGTCCCGAAAAAAATCCGTATCCCGGTCTATATTGTGGTGATTGCCACCTTCGTAACGGTGGTTGACCTGTTGATGCAGGCCTATGCGCCGACCTCGCTTTACGAAGCCCTCGGCATTTTCATTCCGCTCATCGTGGTGAACTGCATCGTGCTCGGTCGTGCCGA
>JAOZKS010000358.1 GCA_029935255.1 Pontiella sp. | reverse complement strand
TCTCGCACATGCTTGACCTCTCCGAGGAAACCCTTGAGGAAAACATTGAAATCTCCGCCAAGTATCTTGAACGCATGAGCAAGATCGGCATGACGCTCGAAATCGAACTCGGTTGCACCGGCGGCGAAGAAGACGGGGTTGACAACTCCGACATGGACGAGTCCAAACTCTACACTCAGCCCGAAGATGTGGCGTATGCCTATGAAAAGCTGAATGCCATCAGCCCGAATTTCACCGTGGCGGCATCTTTCGGAAACGTGCACGGCGTCTACAAACCCGGAAACGTTAAACTCACCCCGACCATCCTGCGCGACTCCCAGGCGTATGTGGCCGAAAAATTCGGCACCGCCGATGCCCGCCCGCTGAACTTTGTATTCCACGGTGGATCGGGTTCCACTCCTGAAGAGATCACCGAGTCCATCTCCTATGGTGTCATCAAGATGAACATCGACACCGATACACAGTGGGCTTCATGGGAAGGTGTACTTAACTTCTACAAGGCAAACGAAGGCTATCTTCAGGGTCAGCTTGGAAACCCGGATGGGGCAGACAAGCCGAACAAGAAGTTCTACGATCCGCGCGTTTGGTTGCGCAAAGCTCAGGAAAGCATGGTCGAGCGCGTGAAACAGGCCTTTCAGGACCTCAACGCGGTGGGCGTAAACTAACACCCTTGGGTTTGGTCGATTCGATAAAGCCGTCCTTCGGGGCGGTTTTTTTGTATCTAAAATGAACGAATCATAAAAGGCTCTGTCCTTAAGGTATATTGTGTGCCGTTGTTATACGGGTGGGCGAGGTTCTTAAGGAGTATAGGATGAAAAAGTGGTTAATGGTATGGGTGGTCGTGTCCGTGAGTGCAGGGGTGTTCGCATCGGCGGGGTGGGAGACTGATTTTGATAAGGCATCGGCGAAGGCAAAGGCCGAGGGGAAGCATCTGCTGATCGATTTCAGCGGTTCCGACTGGTGCGGGTGGTGCATCAAACTGGATAAAGAGGTTTTCTCGAAAGATGAATTCAAGGCCTACGCCAAAGATAATCTGGTGCTGCTATTGGTTGATTGGCCCCAGCGTACTGAAAACAAAAAAGAGGTTCAGGCCAAGAGCCAGCCGATTATGGGAAAGTTCGGCATCCAAAGCTTCCCGACGGTCATCCTTCTTGATTCCGAGGGAAAGGCCGTCGCCAAGACGGGCTATCAGGCAGGCGGTCCCGCTGCTTATGTCGAGCACATCAAGAAGTTGATCGCCGAAGCCAAGTAGAACCGGCGTTCAAACACTACAAATGAAAACGGCCATCCAAACGGATGGCCGTTCTGTTTCCCATGGATCGGGAAACTATCTGATCTTACCTTCTTCGCGGCGCTTGTTGATTACGTCTTCGGCAATCGAGAACGGAACCGCTTCGTAGTGCTCGAAGGTCATCGAGAACGATGCGCGGCCCTGCGTGAGGGAACGGATCGTATTCGAGTAGCCAAACATTTCGCTCAGCGGAACCATGCCCTTGACGATCTTCATGCCGCCACGCTCATCCATGGACTCAATACGCCCGCGGCGTTGTGCGATGGTGCCGTTGCACGCCCCCATGAATTCATCGGGGGTGGTGATTTCGATGCTCATGACCGGCTCCAGCAGCTGTGGATTGCCTTTCATGAAGAGTTCCTTGAAGCATTGGCGACCCGCAATCTGGAAGGCGAAGTCGGAGGAGTCGACATCGTGGTAGGAACCGTCGGTCAGGGTAACTTTCATATCCACTACCGGATAGCCGGCAAACGGGCCTGCTTCCAGCGCTTGAATGACACCTTTTTCAACAGACGGGATGTATTCCTGCGGAATACGCCCACCAACAACCTGATTAATGAACTCGAAGCCATCGCCGGGCTTGCCTGGCTGAACGCCCATCACAACGTGACCGTACTGACCACGTCCGCCCGACTGCTTGGAGTGCTTGTAGGCACCATCGGTCGGCGACGTTGCCGTTTCGCGGTAGGCCACTTCCGGGCGTCCCACTTCGGCAACCACGGCAAATTCGCGGCGCAGACGGTCTACGATGATTTCGAGGTGGAGCTCGCCCATGCCCGAAATAATGGTTTCGCTGGTTTCATGGTCGAAGGCCACCGTAAAGGTCGGATCTTCGTCAGCCAAACGGTGCAGGGCTTCTCCCAGTTTTTCGTTGTCGGCATTGGATTCCGGCTTGATCGAAATACTGATGACCGGTGCCGGAAAGTCCATGGACTCGAGGAAAATTTCATTATCCTTGTCGCAGAGGGTATCGCCTGTCTTGGTTTCGGAAAGGCCGGCCACGGCTACAATGTCGCCAGCGACGGCTTCGTCAATGGCTTCCTGACGGTTGGAGTGCATGCGGAGCAGCCGCCCGATGCGCTGTTTCTTCTGCTGGCTGCTGTTCCAGATCATGGTTCCGGCCGTCATGGTGCCGGAGTAGAGGCGGAGATAGGTCAGCTTGCCCATGTGCTTGTCGGACATAATCTTGAATGCCAGTGCGCAGAAGACCTCGTTGTCGTCGACCTTGCGCTGGTTTTTCGGATCCTTGGTGCAGATAATCGGCGGAATTTCGTTCGGTGCAGGAAGAATCTTGATGACGCCGTCGAGGACCTGCTGAACGCCTTTGTTCTTGAAAGCGGATCCGCAGAAAACCGGAACCACTTCGCGGGAACAGGTGGCTGCACGCAGGATTTTCCAGATTTCGTCTTCGGTAAGGTCGCCTTTTTCGAAATATTTTTCGAGCATCTCTTCATCCTGCTCGGCACATTTTTCAACGAGGTTGTTGCGCCATTCCTTCGCTTCGTCGAGCAGCTCTGCGGGAATTTCCTTTTCATCCCATTCTACGCCCTTTGAATCTTCGTTAAAGTAGAGTGCCTTCATGGTGATGAGGTCGATCACACCCACAAAATCGTCGGAAGCGCCGATTGGAATAACCACCGGTACGGCGTTGGCACCCAGCATATTCTGGATGCCTTCAACCACGCCGAAGTAGTCGGCGCCGATGCGGTCCATCTTGTTGACGAAGGCAATCTTCGGCACTTCGT
>JAOZKS010000076.1 GCA_029935255.1 Pontiella sp. | reverse complement strand
TAGGCCGAACTATTAGAGGAATTAGCCGTGCCCCCTTGTGCATATGCCGTAATGCTTCCGGTCACATTGCTACCAATATAGTAGGCTCCATACGCATCAGCCCCAGCTCTGGCATAGTTTCCGGAGGCGGTGCCGCCAGTAGCGGTGGCAGAGATGGTTCCGCTCACGGAACCATTGATATCGTCATCGGCTCCGTAGGCTTCGGCGTCCGCATAGGCGCTACCATTAACCGAATGAGCCTTCCCTCCGGTAGCGGTCGCCTTAAGGGTGCCACTCACATCACCATCTGCGCCATAATCCGCAGCGTAGGCATCGGCTCTAGCATAGGCGGTGCTGTTAGAAGTGGTTGCGGAACCACCGGTGGCGGTGGCGGTGATCGTTCCGGAAACATTGCCGCCAATATCATCGTATGTCCCATAGGCATCGGCATCGGCATAGGCTCGGCTCGCGGAACCGATGGCCGTGCCGCCGATGGCGGTGACGGTAATCGTTCCGCTGACATCACCGTCCACACCATAATAGGCAGCGTAAACTTCAGCGTCGGCATAAGCACGGTCGGCACTGGTTGCAGAACCGCCGGTGGCGGTGGCGGTGATGATACCGGGAACATCGCCGCCAATATAATCGTCTGTTCCATATGCTTCGGCATCTGCATAGGCAGAACTGCCAGAGGCTGTTGCAGTACCCCCGATCGCGGTCACGGTAATCGCTCCCGTCACATTGCTATAGATACCATATACCCCATTGGCATCGGCCCCGGCATCAGCATAGTTACCGACCGCTATACCCCCCGTAGCCCTGACAAGGATTTGGCCGCTGAGCAGCCCATCCACATCATCATCAAGCCCTTCAGCGTAAGCATCGGCATAAGCCAAACTAGAGGCACTGGTTGCGGAACCGCCCATAGCAGTGGCAGTAACTGTTCCGACTAAATCGCCATTGATATCATCATCCACCCCATAGGCATCCGCTTCGGCAGAAGCAGAGCCGGTAGAACTGGTTGCAGAGCCACCCGTGGCGGTTGCCGTAATCGTTCCGGTCATGTTGCTGGCCACACTGTAATAAGCGGCAACGGCATAGGCCTTTTGTTTTTAATCCTTAAAACCACAACATGGAGCAAATCGCTGACGTAGCCCCTACGTCCGGACCGCATCGTTGAGGTGGCCGCAGCGGGGGCACCGATCCATGGGGCGGTTGCGGGCGAAGGCATAGATGCTGCCGCATTTTTCGCATTCGTAGATGCTCTCCTTTTCCCGAGAGGGCCGATGCTGGGAGCGGGCGTTGTAGAGCAGGGCCAACAAGGCGGTAATGAGCAAGGGAACGCTCACGTAGAAAACCAAAATGGTGCCGAGTTGCATCGGAATCATTCCGCTCCCTCCGCTTCGGGCGAATAGATTTCAATACGGCCTTCGGCGGATCGGGCATCCGGCTTGAAGCGCAGGCCGAAAAGCATTTGGAGCACTTCCTGGTTCATGGCTTCCGATTCGAGGGGCTGATCGAAAAAGACATGCTGAACGGAACCTTGCGGGGCAATGCTGACCGCCGCATGTACCTGCCAGGCCGTGTCTACCGCCTGATTCAGTTCCGGCGGAAGAACAATACCGCCAAGTAGCCGCTCCTTGAGTTTCGGGTCCAAATACACACGGCGGGCGGTGGGACGCTCTTCCTCGACCTGAAAGATATCAACCGGCGGATGCGGAACCGTCCTCCCGACCAACGAAACCATTAATGCCGTCGAATCGATCTCCGCTCCGGGCTCTTGCGGAACCGCATTGATTTCAAGAAAGCTTTCGTACCGCGGCGATTTCGAGAACCTTAGTGCCGTACGCACATCCTGCTCGAACAACCCGCGGCTGAATCCCATTTCCGAAGGAAGCGAAAAAAGCACCGGAGACCAGACTTTACGAGCCGGATATCCTGTTGCCAAACTCGACCCCGATGGTTTCACCAAATAGTGTGTTTCGGGGGGGACCAAGACGCCAACGAAACCCATATTGCTCACCGAGCGTACCGACATGAAGAGGAGCAAATGCATCATCACCGCCAAGCAAATCGCCAGTTCAATGGCATGCCGTTTCCAGGCATTCGTCACGGAAGATCCTCCGTAATGGCAGAAATACGGGTCGCCATGGATACATCGGAAATGCCCGCTCCAAGTGCGGCATTCCACGCCTTGATAACGGTTCCGTGGGGAACGCGCTCATCGGCCTCGATAATCAGGGGTGCGTCTGGATTCCCGGTTGCGGCGGTTTCGAGCGCCGCGGCCAGCTGCGGGGCATCGAGTCGTTCGTCGTTGAAGTAGAACCAACCCCCGTGCGTGATGGAAAGAATCATCGAATCAAACCGCGCGCCTCCGGTAAAAGGCGATGCGGGCAGTCGGATGTTGATTCCGGGCTGTAGAATAAACGGGGAGATGGCCAGGAAGAAGCCGAGAAGGAGCAACGCGGTGTCGGTAAAAACCACGCCCACGCAAAAAATACCCGCCGGTTTCCGGCTCGGTGTGAACCGGCGGATTTTCCGGCTTTTCTGATGGGGCTCAGAGGCTTTCATGGTCTGAATCCCCCGTAGTGCGTTCGTATTTAAGGAAGCGGTAGATCTCTTCGGAGGCATGTTCCATGTTAAGCGTAATCGCCTCGACCCGGCTGAGCAGGAAGTTGTAGGCGGCAAACGAAGGAATCGAAACACAGATCCCCACCGCCGTCGTGACCAACGCCTGCCAAATGCCGGCGGAAATGTCGCCGATTTCCGCTAGAGGCGCGTTTTGCTCCATGGCCATGAAGATGTTGATCAGGCCAATCACCGTGCCCATCAA
Organism: Pontiella sp.; assembly: GCA_029935255.1. GTDB lineage: Bacteria > Verrucomicrobiota > Kiritimatiellia > Kiritimatiellales > Pontiellaceae > Pontiella. Next base: position 7,102 of record JAOZKS010000076.1, on the reverse strand, counting down.
GCCGAGTAGCGGGGTGACCTGCGCGATGGTCAGCAGCCCGCCCAGATTTTTTTCCAGCCTCGGGATTTCGGAAATGCCTGCCTTATTGATCGTTTGTTTCAGCTCGTCTTGCGGTTCGTCGGAATGCAGGAGTGCAATGCGTACCATGTGCGCAACCGGACCGGGGGTCTGGTCGCAAATCGATACCGCTTCGGCCATGTTTCCCCGATTGACAATGGTGTAGATTCCCTTGAGAAAATCATCCTGCTTGATTTGTGCCCGGTGCAAATGGAAGACGCGCTCGAGAAACAGGGTCGCGGCTGCAACGCTACACGCCAGAATCGGCCACATGATCCAACCGCCCTTAATCATCAGTTCCCACATGGTTTATCGCTCCTCGGCCTGCTGAAACTGCAGCCAGTTTTCATTTTTGATTTTATCGATGCGCTTGGTCGCTTCGTCCTTGGCAGGCACATTGGCCTCGATCACGCGGGTGTAGATTTGCACGGCTTCCGGCCAAGCCTTTTCTTTTTCCTTTAGAGCCGCCGCGCCAAAAGCCGCGCGCGTGAACCACATCGTGCTATGGGGCGACCGATCCACATTCTCGTTGATGAAGGTGTAGACCACATTCATATAGCGGCTAAACGCCTTGTCGAGAACATGGGTCTTTTCAAGGCAGCGCCCGACTTTGTATTCGGCCTGGAGCTTGAGAGCCATGGGCGCAGAGGGTAGGTCGAGAATGGCCTGGTATGAATTCATGGCTTCGGCATAGCGCGCCGGGCGGTCGACTGCGAGGGAGAACTGGCAGTCGCCCTTGCGTCCCCATGCCGCGTTGACCAGATAGCTTTCGGGATAGTTTTTAATGATTTCTTCGAAGGCCAGGATGGCACGCGCAAACTCGCCAAGCTCGCTCAGGGCATCGCCTTGCGCAAAGCGGGTCTGTGGAAGGATTTCACTTTCGGGATATCCCTTTGCCACGGCGCTGTAGCGCTCGATCGCGCTCACATAGTTGGCCTGTGTGGCGGCACAGCGCCCGGCCCAGTAGAGGGCTCGCGGAGCCAGCCAGTGTCCCTTGTATTCATCTTTAATACTCAGAAAAAGGGGCTCGGCTTCAGGGTAGTCGCCCTTGTTGAAATATTGCTCCGCCAGCCAGAAGATCACTTCCGGCCTCCATTCGGATTCGGGGTATTGTTCAATGAAGGTCAGGCAGGTCTGAACGGCCTCCTGGGTCTGGCCCTGCCGATAGAGGCAAAAGCCGCGCATATACGAGGCCTGCGGCGCGTATTCGCTTTCGGGATAGTTTGCCATGACGCTTTCGAAAGCCTTCTGGGCATCGGCATACCGACCGAGTGTATAAAGCACAAGCCCGCTTTGGTGGAGACTCAGCGAGGCCGTCGGGCCGTTGGTATAGGTCTGTCCGATCTTCGCATATTTATCCAGCGCCAACTCCCATTGCTGACCGGCACGCATGACATCGGCCGACCGCAGCGCGGCCTTTTCGGCAAACGGACTATCCGCATGGCCGGTTTCGAGGATTTGGAATGCGGCGAGCGCTTCGGTGCGGCGGTCAACCTTGGCGAGTGAAAGACCCAGCTGGTATAGCGCATTGGGCATGTTCTCATGGCTCGAAAAATCGGTGACAAACGTACGATAGCGTTTCTCTGCATCCTCGAATTTATCGGCGCTGTAGTAGGCATCGCCCGCCTTGAACAGAGCCGCCGCTTTTTGGTCGGGATCATCCAATCCCTTCACGGCTTTATCGAGCGAAGCCGCCGATTCAACGAAGCGGTCGAGCGCCCACAAGGCGAGACCCTTGCCAAAATTGGCACGAGCCAATCCTTCGGAATCGCCCGCAACGTCGAGATAGATCTGATAGGCATTGATCGCTTCCTGATCGTTCCTCGCTTGCAGCAACGCACCGGCCTTTTCGAGCTGTAGCTCGGCGGCAACGGTTTGATTCGGAGCCTCGGCACGGCACTCTTCGAGCAGTTTGAGCGCAGCGGTGGTATTATCGTCGCGCAGAAGCAGGTGTATGAGCGAAAGTTTGAGCGGAACACGCTGGCGAGCATCGGGCGAGAGTGCAATGGCCTGACGCAACGCCGCCATTGCCGCATCTCGTTTTTTGTCCTGCTCTTCCAGCGCGGCCAAATCGACGAAGGCATCGATGCGGTAGGCCAATCGGGCATTCAGGTTGGTGGCTAAACCGGACAATAAAGCACGGGCGGCATCAAAATTTTCGTTCGCACCCTGGGTGTAGAGCACATGCGCCAGCTTCAACTCGGCACGCTGCGCGGTCTGCGGCTTTTTTTCGGCAGCCAGTGCTTCGTAGATTCCGATGGCTTCCGGGATCTTTTTCTGGCGCGTGTAGGCCCCGGCGAGGTCAAACTGATTTTCAACGCGTTCCCGATGCTTCGGGAATTCCTCGGAAAACTGGAGATAGGTTGCCACCGCGTCATCTAACGTACCCGTCAGTTGCTCAATATGGCCCTTAAGACGGAGCGACGACGGTGCATAGCGACTCCCCGCCAGACTCCCCCCAGCTTCGGCAAAGATCCGCAAGGCCGCATCGTATTGCCTGAGTTCGAAATGGGCCCGGGCACGCCAATAAACAAACCCCGCCTCCCCATTGTATGCACGCAATACGTCGAGCATTTCGGAATAGCGTTTCTGGCCCCACAACGCATGCGCCAGGAGAAGAGCGGCTTCGCGTCCTTCAGCCTCCTTCGGCTCGGAGCGCAACACGCCGCGCGTCTGCTGCTCCGCCAGCACAAAGAAACCATCGTTCAGCGAGGCCTTGATATTCGGATAGCGACTGCCCGCCGGGCGAGGAACCGTTTCTTCGGCAAACGAAAAACCCGCACAGAGCGTACATAAAAAGATTAAAATGGTGGATTGATATTGCCGCATTCAAGTTTCCATTGGTTGGGAGCATTATTTCCAATGGCCGGAAAAGATAAAGCCTAATTTTACCGCCATCCAAAAAGAAAATCATTCCCTCGGCAATGAACACCCGCTAGGATCGCGCGTTTGAAACGGAGGATCGTGGAAATCGAATTTAACAGACGAACTTTTCTGGCCGTACTCGGTGCCAGTGTCGGTGCCTTGGCGGCAACGCCGAGGCGACAGACCAACCGGCTCAAATCCCAGACCCCGGAGGGGATCTGCTTCCTCGCGGCATCTCGGCCAGAACCCACCGCCCGCCCACGCACCTCAGCCATCACCTATTTACAATCATGACCCTTTTCCGCCCCCCCGCCGAAGCCTACAGCTTGATCATCCGCATCATGGACGGTTGCCCCTGGAATCAATGCACCTTTTGCGGGATGTATAAAGACGCTTCGTGCCGCTTCCAATCCATGGATGAGATCGAGGCCTCGATTTCCAGCGCAAGGGAAACCGACCCGCAAGCCAAGCGCATCTTTCTGGCCGACGGCGATGTGATGGCCCTTTCGCACAAAAAACTCAAGGCCGTGCTCGAAACACTCAACACCCGTTTTCCCCGGCTCGCGCGGGTGAATGTCTACGCCAACGGCCACTCGATCCTGCAGAAGAGCCCGACCGAGCTTTACGAACTCAAGGCCCTGAAACTCAACACGCTTTATATGGGACTCGAAAGCGGCCATGAAGAAACGCTCCGGATGGCTAAAAAGCGCGAAACCGCTGAAGAAATGATTGAAGCCGGACAACGCGCGCAAGCCGCCGGGCTTAAAATGTCGGTCATGATCCTGATCGGGCTTGGAGGCATAAAAAACACCTTGCTTCATTCCGCCGCCACTGCCGCAGCGCTCAACCGGATGCAGCCACGCCTGCTTTCCGCCCTGCGGGTGATTCCAATCCCCGGAACCGAACTTTACGATCAGGAGCAGTCCGGCACCTTCACCCAGCTCACCGAGTTTCAGGCGCTGGAAGAACTGAGGAAAACAATCCAAGGATTGGATCTTGAAAGCACCGTATTCCGCGCCAACCATTCGTCGAACATCCTTCCGATGGAAGGCCGCTTCCCGAAAGATCGGGGGCGCCTAGTCGAGGAGTTAGCTTCCCTTCTCGCCTCCGGCACGCTGGACGAAAAATCCCCCGGCCCACCGCCAGTGTCGCTTTGAAACTGGAGGGCGGCGCCTTGTCGCCGACGCGTCCATATTAGGCATAGCCAAACTTCTTGAGCATCCAGAAATTCTTGCGCCAGTTTTTTTCGACCTTGACCCAGAGCTTGAGTTTGAAGCGCACGCCGTACATATCGTGGAGCTCCTTCTCGGCCTGCTCCCGAACCCATTTAAGTAGACGCCCCTTTTCACCGATCACAATCCCTTTCTGGGAATGGCGCTCCACGTAAATGGTGGCATCAACCGTCCATTTCTTTTCCTGCTCATCAATGTTTTCAATCCAAACCGCGATGGAGTGCGGCAATTCTTCGTGCAGGCGATAGAACAGTTTTTCGCGAATCACGTCGGCCATATTGAGCATGCGGGGGTAGTCGGTAAGGACATCGTCGGGGAAGAGCGGCGGGCCCTCCGGAACTTTTTCAAAGAAGGTATCGAGCAGTGCGGCCATACCGTCGCCGTGCAGGGCGGATACGGAGGTCCAGATGGGCTCCTGGGTACTTTCCTTCTCTTCCTTGATTTCCGCCCAAAGGGTTTTGTAGTCGGCAGAGCGGTCGTAGTGAATGTCGGATTTGTTGAGCGCAAAGATGCAGGGAATCGACTCGCGAGCAATGCGGCGAAACCAGCCGTCATCTTCGAGCGCGGGCTTTTTTGAACCGTCGAGCACGAGTAGGATGGCATCGACCCCTTCAACGGCGGAGCGTGCGGCCTTGTTGAGGTTTTTACCGAGCTCGCCCTTGGCCTTGTGTACGCCGGGGGTATCGAGGAAAACGACCTGCCCGCGCTCCTCGGTGAGGATGGCGCGAATGAGGTTGCGCGTGGTTTGCACGGTATCGCTGACAATGCTGACTTTTTCGCCGAGCAGATGGTTGACGAGCGTGGACTTGCCGACATTGGTTCGCCCGACAATCGATACGATGCCGGCCTTCCCGATCCCTGAGAATTCTTCTGTGGTTTCTGTCATAGGGGCGGGTTGTACCATAGCCCGCCCTCAAAACGTAAAGAATATTCGTGGATTCGCTTTTCGGCGTTGCGCCGGGCACACCCTTTATTTAAGGTGATCGGATTATGAATAAATCTTTTCTATTAATGGCTGTACTGCTCACGGCCGCTTCGGTTTTGGGGCAGACCAATATGGTTCCGCAAAACAAGTCGGTTCAGATCGACGGGTATGCCGCCAAGGTGAATGAGCGGGTGATTACCCGCGGCGAGGTTCGCGAGGCCTTGGCCCCCATGCTGCCGGAACTCTACCGCGCCTTCCAAGGTCCGAAACTGGAAGAAGAACTCGAAAAGGCCTTCACGAAGGTCCTCAACGACCTCATCGAACGCGCGCTCATCATGGAGGCCTTCAAGGAGCGCGGCGGCGCGATCCCCGACCAATATGTGAACGACGAAATCAAGCGGGTGGTTAGCGAACGTTTCAAGGGCGACAAGGCGCTATTTGAACAAGTGCTCACCGAACAAAAGAAAACACGCACGGAATACATGGACATGCTCCGCGAACAGATGGCCGTGGGCATGTTGATGAACGAAGAAGTCACCCGCCGGGCGCGTGTGACACCGGAGCAAGTGCGCACGGCATACGAAGCCAATAAAGAGATCTACTTCATTCCGGAAAAAGTAAAATACAACGTGATCGTACTCAACAAGGGTGCAACTCCGGAAGACCAGGCGGTTAAGAGCGACGAAGCCAAATCCATCCGCGCCCGACTGATCGAAGGGGCCGACTTTGGCGAAACCGCCAAAGCGGTTTCCGAAGGGAGCCGCGCGGCGGATGGCGGCGCATTCCCCTGGATGCAGCCAAAGGATGTCCGTGCCGAACTGCGGGCAACACTCCAAACCCTTCCCGCCGGAGAGATCAGCGAAATCGTCGACACGGAGACCGAGCTCTACATCGTGAAAGTGGAAGCGCGTCGGCAGGCAGGCTATAAATCGTTTGACGATGTCCGGCTGGACATTAAGAACGCCCTCAACGCCCAAGAACGAGACCGGCTGAAAGCCCGCTGGATCGCCCGCCTAAGAGAAAACAACTACGTCATTATCTACAACTAACCCCCCCCCCTTGGGGCGGGCATCATTCATCCGGGCGGACACGGCCTCGGAGTTTTTTCTTCGAGCCCTGCTTGGTTTTGGCATCGAGCATCTTGGCTTTGGCCCGCCGGGAGCGGCGGCGCTTTTGGCGGCGAATCTTTTCGGCGGCCTGACGCTTCTTGCTCTTTTCCCCCAGAACCTTTTCTTCGATTCGCTCACAGAGATCGCGACGCGCCCAATATCGGTTGTCGGCCTGCGAGCGCGTTTTCTGGCAACGAATCTCGATGCCGCTGGGCCGATGAAGGAGCTGGACGCAGGAGGAGGTCTTGTTGATCTTCTGCCCGCCGCTACCGGAACCCCGGATGAAATGCTCGTCGAGATCCTGTTCCAGCACCTCGAATTTTTCCATCCGCGCGCGCAACTTCACCCATGTTTCACTCGTAACCATGCCGTACCTTAATCGCCACAGGTTTGTTTCGCAATTGATTTCAAACGGGCTCCCGCTATCATGTGTGCATGGAAGAGTTGCTCGCCAACGCAGAACCAACACATCAACTACTCTACACCCTCGTCGAAATGTCGTTGCTGGGCACCGGAGTGCTGGTTGCCGTTCTGCTGGCATTCCATCAACACCGCAACCGTCCTGACCGCCGGGCCTTGACGAGTGCAATTGCCGAGCGGTCATGGAGCACATTGCAGGTGGGCATCCTGCTGGGCTCGCTGTTTCTGCTTTATTTCCTGGCCGGATTTGTCGGGGTTTTTTTCTACGAAGAGCACCATCCCACGGTTCAACTGGCGGTGACCCTGATCATCTATTCCATCATTGCGGTGCTGATCACCCTCATGAACCGAAAGCGCGGGAGTTCGTGGAACGAGGGGTGCGGGATGGGATTCCGCCAGACCAAAAAACTGCTCATCGCACCCGTGCTCTATCTTGCACTCATTCCCTTCCTTCTGCTGGTCTCGTCGCCGTCGGAGGGCGGCGAGGAGATCGA
>JAOZKS010000357.1 GCA_029935255.1 Pontiella sp. | reverse complement strand
GCATTAAAATCGGGCCTGTAAGATATGGCACCTTTGCCGCCGTTCAAATCATCATAAGGCCTATGCATTTTGCTCAACCGCCTACCACATGTTGCCTTTGGAAGGGGCCGTTTTTTCACGCCTACCCCAATATATTGCGGTCGGTTGAACAAAATGCATACCCCTTTATTTTTTTAGCGAAAAATCAAACTGTTTGGATGCAGGCGATTAACGAATTTTGAAAAATCACCCTGCCATTAAACTGGGTTTGCCATTAATTAAATCGAGCTCTGGAAGGAATCATGTTAAATATGTGGCATGAAACTTCAGCAGAATCAGCTTTATAAGCAGGGCGAGGAATATATTCGCATCGTAGAACTCGAGCGCAAGGCCGTGAGCTATAAACTTATGCAAGATCCGATAAGCGCCGAAGGGTCAATCCATCTTGTGAGCAAGAAGGAGTTTTGTCGCCTTATCAAAGGAGCGGAGTTGCTGGCGTATGAACCCTGATGGTTCTGCCATCAGCTGCCGCTACGGATCATGCGGGGGCGACTACGCATGTGATTTGTTGTTTTTCTTCTGATACGGTTAATGTATTGATTCGTGTTCGAAGTCCAATATTGTATCGGTTCAAACGCTTGCCGCATATAAGCAAGTCACATCACTTTATCCGGATTCCGGAGGCGGCTGGCTGTATATGTTTTGAAAGGTTTGCTTTGGGCTTTTTCTTGGAGGATCTGTGCTTTAAAAATGGGCGCATTAAATTTTCCAGGCACTTTGAGCCTTCAGCGTGTGGATGTTTTTAAAGGATTTATAGGAGAGCGTTATGGGGAAAGCAATTGCAATTGATGGGCCGTCGGCTTCGGGGAAGTCGAGTGTTTCCAAGGGTGTGGCGGCGGCGTTGGGATTTATCTATGTGGATTCGGGGGCGCTGTATCGCGGGGTGACGTGGCAGGCGATCCGCAAGGGCGTGGATACGAAGGATGCGGCGGCGGTGCTGGAGTCGATGCTTAACGCCGAATGGGACTTTTTTGTGCAGGAGGGGGCTTCGGTCTTTTCGATCGATGGCGAGGTGCCGGTGCAGGAGCTGCGCGAGAAGGATGTGCGCGAGGCGGTGGCGGATGTGGCGGCGCTTCCCGAGGTCCGCAAGTTTGTGGTCGAAAATCTGCAGGCGCTGGAAAATTTTGGATCGGTGGTGATGGAGGGGCGCGATATTGGAACGGTGGTGTTTCCGGAGTCGCCCTATAAATTCTATCTCGATGCCGATCCGGAGGAGCGGGCGATGCGCCGCTACCGCGAGCTCGTTGCTGCGGGCGAGGATGAGAAGGCGCACGAGGTGATGGAGAGTCTTAAGAAGCGCGATCAGATCGATGCCACCCGCAAGGCCGATCCGCTCGTCGTGGCTCCAGGAGCTCAAGTTATTGATAGTACGGCCATGAATCTTGAAGAGGTCATTCAGGCGGTTATTAATGCTGTGAAGGAGGACGTGTGAGCGATCTAGTGAAACGTGAAACGATGGCAAATCTGCGTGGGTATCAATTTTCTACGCGACTTTTCAAGCTGTTTTTATTGGTTTGGAATCGGTTGCGTATTCGCGGGGCTGAGCATATCCCGGATACGGGCGGGGTCTTGTTTGCCTCGAACCATGCGAGCTTCCTTGATCCGCCAGTGGTGGGTGTGGGCTATCGAGGACGTCCGATCCATTTCATGGCACGTGACACCCTTTGGAACTCCAAGTTTGGAACGTGGTGGATGAGCAAAGTTGGCTGCATTCCTGTTTCGCGCGGAACCGGCGATATGCGGGCGCTGAAGACGACCATCAAGATGTTAAAGGAAGGCAAGGCGGTTTCTATGTTTCCCGAAGGAACACGCACGAAGGATGGCGAACTTCAGGAGGCCAAGGGCGGCATCGGGTTCATCATCGAAAAGTCCGGTTGCGTGGTGGTTCCGGCCTATATCGACGGAACCTACAAGGCGCATCCAAAGGGGACAAAACTCATCAAGCCCTGCAAGGTAACGATCACCTATGGAAAGCCCATTACGCAGGAAGATTTCCAGGCATTAGGTTCAGGGCGAAAAGCCTACGATGCCCATGCCGCGCTCATCATGCAGCGCATCGCGAATCTGAAAACCGGGCAATAGAAGAATCTTAATACAACTTGATCTAGCCAAGTTGACCATATACCTTGTTTGTGGAGGTTGGAAATGGACAAGCGAATCAATATTTACGAGGCCAAGACGCACCTTTCCGAGGTGATTAAGCAGGTTTGTGAATCCGGCGAACCCTACACGGTCTGCAAGAACAACAAACCGGTTGTGGATATTGTGGTGCACCAGAAGGATGAGAAAAAAAAGAAGATGCCGGATCCCTTGCCGGAATACGACGGCAAGGGCGGGTATTTGTGCGATCCATTCGAATCGACCGAGGATTTATGGCCCGAGGAATATCGCTAATGCTCTTGCTGGATACGCACACTTTTATCTGGCTGTGCATGAATAGGGAATTGTTGCCAACTAAGCTTATTCAATTGATGGACGACGAGTCTGACGGCCTCTTTATCTCGTCCATCACCGCCACTGAAATAGGACTTCTTGTTAAGAAGGGCAGCGTTTCAATTCCCCGTTCCTGCGAAGAATTCCTGCGTGAAAACCGCTCCTGTTTCAGGATTCACGAAATACCGGTCGATGTACAGATTGCATTGGCTTCCACGCAGCTCCCGGCTATTCACCGCGATCCGTTTGATCGGATCATTATTGCCACGGCTCAGGCGCATGGCATGACCATTCTAACGAAGGATCGAACCATTCCAACCTACCCCAAGGTGAAGGTGGTTTGGGATGAGGACTGATATGAAAGAGGCACTACATCGTGTTTTTGGGTTTAATAGTTTTCGACCAAACCAGGAGGAGATCGTTTCGAACCTGCTGGGTGGAAAAGATATTTTTGCGGTAATGCCGACGGGCGGCGGAAAGTCGCTTTGCTATCAGCTTCCGGCGCACATGCTCGAAGGGCTTTGCGTGGTGATCAGTCCTTTGATTTCGCTGATGAAGGATCAGGTCGA
>JAOZKS010000075.1 GCA_029935255.1 Pontiella sp. | reverse complement strand
AAAATAAAATTAGACCCATATCATCTGCTGGCTCGTCCATCATACTTACGCCTCATTTTTATTTGAGCATTATACCCTATGGGGGTATCTACCCATTAAACATGCGGAGAATTCATATGAAAGGACACACCACTACACACGCTGAAAAAACTGGGCAAAAATCGAATCCGCCGCCTACCTCAAAACCGCCGCCCAGCTCACCCTCGAAAACCGCGAGCAACTCTCGATGCTGACATCCGCCAAATCCTCTTCCAACTGCGCGATGCCGAGCGCATGCTTATCATCCCCGTGCTCTACTGCTGGATCCAGGAGCGGGAGATTCGGTAAGGCGCTATCGCCGAGAGCGCCGCCCGCTCGCAACGTTTACTCCAGCCCGCTCTCCAATTTATTTTTTGATCGCTAATCGTGGAAATTTTCGCGAGGTTAGCCGCCAATTTTTCCTAAATGAAAGGCTCCTATTATGAACGCTTACCTGATTTTCATTCTCGTGCTACTGGTTTTCAGCTGGCTCCTCTCGCTGGTTGTTGAAACGCTCAACGTACGCAATGTCTCCACCGAGATTCCAGAAGAGTTCTGCGGAATCTATGACAACGAAAAATATGCCAAGTCGCAGCGCTATTTGAAAGATACCACCCGGTTCGAGCAGGTTCAGGCAGGCATCATGCTGCCGCTCACCATCGCCTTCATCCTGCTCGGCGGCTTTAGCTGGATCAATAATCTCGCCCAGGCCACCTCGGAACACATGATCCTGCAAGGCCTCGTCTTCGGCGGAATCCTTATACTGCTCAGCCAAATCATTAGCCTGCCTTTCAGCATCTACAGCACCTTCGTCATCGAAGAAAAATACGGATTCAATAAAACCACGGCCAAAACCTTCGTCATCGATCTCCTTAAAGGCCTCCTGCTCACCGTCCTGCTTGGCGCGCCCATCTTTGCACTCGTCCTCTGGATCTTTTCAACCGTCACCAACGCCTGGCTCTGGGCTTGGGGGGCGCTGAGTATCATCCAACTCTTCATCCTCTTCATCGCGCCCGTCGTCATTCTTCCGCTCTTCAACAAATTCACCCCGCTCGAAGAGGGCGCGTTGCGCTCCGCCATCGAAAAATTTGCCGCCGCCCAGAAATACACCCTCAGTGGAATTTTTAAAATCGATGGCTCCAAGCGCTCCACCAAATCCAACGCATTCTTTACCGGCTTCGGAAAAACAAAACGAATTGCCCTGTTCGATACCCTCATTGAAAATCATTCCACCGCCGAGCTTGTCGGCGTGCTGGCCCACGAAATCGGACACTGTAAACGCGGCCACATCAAACAAGGCATTGTCATCTCGCTCGCCTCCTCCCTGATGATGTTCTTCATTCTCTCACTCTTCGTCACCAAAACCGGACTCTATGCCGCGTTCGGCATCGAAGGCACCCCGCTCTATGCCGGGCTCATCTTCTTCGGCTTCCTCTACGCCCCCATCAGCATGATCCTCGGGCTACTCGGCAACCTCCTCTCCCGCAAGCACGAGTTCGAGGCCGACGCCTTCGCCGCCGAAACCACACAGCAGCCCGGCGAAATGATCGCCGCGCTCAAAAAGCTCTCCGTGGATAACCTCTCCAACCTCACCCCCCACCCCCTGAAGGTTTTCTTAGAATACTCCCATCCCCCCGTCCTCGAACGCATCAAAGCATTGAGGACGTTCGAGGGGGAATAAAGTCGAGGAAAAAAGAGGGAACACACCATTACTACAAAAAAATTATGTACGAAATATTCAGGGAAACGGGGTAAGCGAGAAAGCTCTCCCCTATTTTAGAAATTATAGGTGCTATTGTTACAAAATCCCTTTGAAAAATAATTCTGGATCAAGTTCATATGCAATATAAACTTTTGCTCCAGCACTCTGACTGTGTTCCCCGTTGATAACAACAACCAACCAAAAATTGGCCTGTCCGGTAAGCCCACCCCAATGCTTGGTTCCTTGAATGGCATAGCCCCCCTCCACGGTTTGGTAGGCACTCTGCATCGAGAGGGCGTTGGTGCCGAAGTCGGGCTCGGTAATCATAAGTCCGCCCATGGCTTTTGCCTCAATGAACTTGCGGAGGATTCCATCCCGGACCGAGGGGTCGGAATATTTTTTTACGGGATCGAGAAAAAGTGCGCTGTTGATCCCAAACGTCAGCCCCACAGAAAGCGATTCATACGCGGCGGCCTCCACCAACGAAAGACTCTCTTTCGGGCGCCCCCCCCATCCACCGCACTCTTCGGGAATGAATACCGAGAGAGGGGTGGTTTCGTGGATTTTCCTGACAAGGTAGGCCGAAAGCCCCTGAAGGTGGTTGCGGGTTTTCTTTTTTCATATAAGCGGGGCTCTTTGGGTTATGCTTTCAACCAATGAAATGAAGGGTAGCCCATTTCGGTATGAATGAAGAGTCTAATCCCATAAATGATGATCAATGTACTCAGCAATGTCATTAGCTTGTCCCGTCTGCGTTGACATATTTATTAGCCCGTCTATGATTACGTCATGGATGCATCAAGCATAATGGAACTCCTCTTTGGACTGCTCGGCGGATTGGCGCTTTTCATCTATGGAATGCGAACGATGAGCTCCGGGCTCTCTGCCGCCGTTGGCGAGAGCATCCGGGGAATCATTGCCAAAGCGACGCGGAATCGTATTTCAGGCATCGGGCTGGGCGGAATGATTGGCTTTCTGATCCAAAGTAGCGCCTCGATCGTGCTGTTTGTCGGGTTCATCAATGCCGGGCTCATGACGTTCAGCCAATCGTTGGCACCCATGCTCGGAGCAAATATCGGCACCACGCTCTCCATCCAGCTGATCTCCTTCAAACTATCCGACTATTGCCTCGTCGGCGTATTCATCGGACTCATGCTTCATCTGGTTGCGAAAAACCCGAAAATCAAGTTCGGAGGTCTGGCCCTGCTCGGCTTTGGCCTACTCTTTCTCGGCATGGTGATTATGGGCGATTCCATCCGGCCGCATCGCGAACTATTCGAGCCGTGGTTGGCCCGCATCAACGGCTCCACCCCCTCCGGCCTGCTACTCGGCACACTTGCCGCTGCGCTCATCACCGGGGTCATTCAAAGCAGCGGGGCCGTGATCGGGATGGGCTTCGCAATGATCGCCGCAGGAGCCATAACCGACCTGCAAGGCATCTACCCCATCCTTATCGGCGCGAATATCGGCACCTGTGTCACCGGGCTACTCGGCAGCATCGGCACCACCGTCGAAGCGCGGCGCATCGCGATTGGCCATCTGCTGTTCAACATCATCAGCACCGCACTGGCCATCGCCGCCGCCCCGCTCTTCTACAACTATATCCCGCTCACCTCCAGCGACATCATTCATCAGGCCGCCAATGCCAACACCCTCAAAATGATCCTCAGCGCACTGCTCATCCTTCCGTTGATCCCCCTCTTTGGAAAAACCGTGGTCTTCATGACACCCTCAAAAACCCAGCAACCGGAACCTAGCTTTCTTGATCCCGAGTTGCTCAACCGCCCCGAGCAAGCCATCTTCGCCTGTCTGCGCGAATTGCAACGCACCACCCGCATCTGCGCCCAAAGTCTACGGCTCGCCGCAGAAGAATTTATTCAGCACGATGCCAAACGTGCCAAGCGAATCCTGGTGAACGAACAGAGTGTGAACACCATCAAGGCCGCCATGCGCGACTATCTGGCCAAGCTCACGCGCCAATACCTTTCCAAACGGCAGGCCATCCTGATCGGACATATCGATCGCTGCATGTCCGACCTCGAACGCGTCGGCGACCACATTGAAAACCTTTCCGATATCGCCAAACGTCAGCGATCCATTTCCACCGCGCGCTTCAGCCCCGAGATGATCGAAGACTGGCTCTCGATCCACCGCGCCGTCGAGCATCTGCTGGCCAAAGTGATTGAATCTCTCGACCCCGAAACCGCCAATTTTCAGGAAATTGCCAAGGAGATCCTTGAACTGCGCGGGGAATATACGCAAACCGCGATTGCCGTGCGCAACGCGCACTTCCAGCGGTTGGAAGAAAAAGGCGTCACACCGATCGCCGGGCTCATGTTCAACGACTATCTCTCCAATTTCTGGCGGATTTCGAAGCACATTAAGAACATCGCGTTGGCAGAGCAACAGCCACAATTCTGGTTGAAGCGCGAAAAGCTGTCCAAGGTGATGTCGACCGAAGCGCCGGGCTACACCATCCCTGCCAGCATCAACCCCGAAGACTATCTCGACAAGTTGCAGTCGGATAACTATCGGTAAGGCTACACCTCAACAACGTATTCGCCGGGCTGGTCGAATTCGTGGATGGCCGCGCCGCGGTTCTCGAAGCGGAAGCCCCGGATTTTTAGATATTCCGGCACGCGGTCGCTGGCGAGTTCCTCGGAGGTAAGTTTAACGAGATCGAAGCCTTTGTTTTCGAAGACTCCCTTCACCGACACTTTCGCGCCTTCGCAGGCCTTAACGACGAGTGCGGTACTTCCAGAGAGTTCTACATTTTCCAGAACAATGTCTTTTCCGTCGAGGATCAAGGTGGCTTCGCCGGAGATCGAGCAACCGGAAATCTTCTCGCGGACTTCGGAGAGCGTCAATGCGAATGAGGGGCGCAATAGAACTTTCGGTCCATTCGTGAAGGGAACACCGAGGATCAGCTCCTCGTCCGCCGGTGTAACGGAGGAACCCGCCGCTTCAAGGCGCATGCGTCCGGCGAGATAAAAATCGGATTCGGCGGAAGCTCCGGATTCCGGCGGGCCGCCCGCAACATGCTTGGCGGCGGCCTCAGAAATATTGTTCTTATTCGCGGAAAAACTCCACCGGCGGTTGAAAATGGAAACGCCGACCTTTTCATTGGGACCGAAGAGCTTGGGCAGATCCTGCATCATGGTCTCAAGCCGCGTCGGCTTCTTGAACGAGGTCTTGGTTTCGTCGGCATATTTCGGATTAACAAATTCGGCAATGATGCCCTGAGACTTTGCTAAGATCTGAACGTAAGAGGCCATGCGAACAACCAGTACGTTGATGTTGCCGGGGAACAGGGAAAAGCCCTGTTCGTTCGGCACGTCGCCTTCGGGGCTGACGGTGGCTCGGAGCAGCGGGTCGAGCTGGTTATATTCCACATTGAGCGTCATCTCGGTTCCATTTCCAACCAGCTTGGCCAAACCGCCGACGGCTTCGCCGGGGATCCGATTGACGGCGATGGAGTTGAAATCAAACCCTTTTTCCACCGATACACCCAAGGCCGCCGGCATGGCGTTGAACACCTGGCCATTGGTGTCCTGAATAAACATGAGGTGCTCAATGCCCTGTTTCTCCAGCTTGGCGGCGAGGCCACTGGTGTGGAGCAGCATGTGGATGTCTCCATGGCCGTGCGGCTTGAGAATGAGCTCGTATTTTTCTTTCAAGGCCAGCGCTCCGTCGTTATCGGAGATCGCAGGAACGAGTTCCTGTTTCAGGACATGAACCTGTTCTTTCCGAAGGCCAAAGTAGTTGTTTTGTTCCAAGGTCTGGAGGGTTTTTGGGCCGGTGTCCTGCGAGACCATGATGATGAACGGAACAGGACGCGGGGTTTCCATGCGCGCTTCCATGGCCTTGAGGCAGGCGGCGTAGTGTTTTAGATAGGGCGTGGTTTCAATCACCTCGACCGGAATATCGAGCTTGATGCCGTTGTAGCCTAAGCGTTCTCCAAGCCCCCCGGCCACCAACACGATACCGGTTTTGCTGAACTGCTTCTGTCCGAGAGCCTCGTAGTGATCGTAGGTTTCATCGAACCGGGTCAAGTCGACCGTATTGGGTTGGTGTGGAACAAAGCCTTCGAAGGGATTTCCGCCCACCTTGGCTTCGGCCAAAAGTTTCCGGGCATTGGAAATGTATCCCGACAATCCGCCGGGATAGTTCCCGTCGATTTTAGAGAGCGAGGAAAGGAATGCGGCCTTGGCATCATCCGCCGTGCCCGGCGCATCCCAATCAGCAAATAAATGCTGTTGCCCGGCTTCAACCAGCATCTCAACGAAGGTACGATCTGATTGGCTGAACGCTTCCCAATTTCCATTCAAGAATGTGGTTCCCATACTGTGCTCCTAGGGGGTTTAAAATTCTTCGTCGTCGCGGAGATAGCGCCACTCGCCAGACGGAAGATTGCCGAGCATGACGTTGCCGATGCGAATCCGCTTGAGACCGACCACCTTGAGGCCGACCAGTTCGCACATGCGGCGGATCTGGCGTTTCTTGCCTTCGTGCAGAATAAAGCGCAACTGGTCCTCGTTTTGCCAAACCACCTTGGCCGGCTTGAGCGGCTTGTCGTCGAGTTCGAGACCATGGTTCAAAAGGGAAAGACCCTCGGCCGACAGCTTCCCCGTAACGCGTACGAGGTATTCCTTATCGACCTCGGAATTTTCGCCAATGATGCGGCGGGCAACGCGGCCATCCTGCGTAAGTACCAGCAGACCGGTGGAGTCAATATCCAGCCGTCCGGCAGGGACAAGCCCTTTGAGCTGCGCCGGATGGAACCGACGCGGCGACTTGTCTTGCCGCCAACGGGTTTCCTTGCCGATCAACTCGACGGCTTCCGGGTGGTTGTGCTCCGGTTGGCTGGATACATGGCCGACCGGCTTGTTGAGCAGAACGGCGACCTGCATCGACTGTCGCTTTAGACCTTCTTCGTTTAGTTCGATTTTCTGATCCGGAAGAACCTTGGTTCCCAGTTCCGAGATTTGTTCGCCGTCGACATAGACGAGCCCGCGTTCAATGTAGCGATCCGCTTCGCGCCGGGAGCACATCCCGCGGTTGGCCATGATTTTGGATAGACGTTGTTTTTCCATAGTTATCTTTTCCAGAAGCTGGGAAGGAAGAGGATGAGCACGGTGTAGAGTTCGAGGCGGCCGAGCAACATGAAGATGGTTAAGATGCTCTGCCCCAGCGGGGAGATGGACGCGTAGTTCTGAGTGGCACCAACGGCGTTGAGACCTGGGCCGATGTTACCCAGCGTCGCGATGACCGAGGTGACCGCTGTTTCAAGGTTCGGCGTAAAGAAGGTCATGATAAAGGAGCCCAACGCAAAGATCAGTATGAAGATGGCGAAGAAGGCGGAAATATGGGAGATAATCTCTTGCTCCACCGGCTTTCCTCCCATTTTCATCTGAATCACAGCGGACGGGCGCATGAACAACTTGAGCTCGCGGATCATCTTTTTGAACATGATGAAAACACGAACCCCTTTCATCCCCCCCCCGGTTGATCCGGCGCATCCGCCAATAAACATCATCACGACCAGTAACAGACGGGAGGCATTGGGCCATTGATCAAAGTCGGCCGTACAGAATCCGGTGGTGGTCATGATGGAGGTGGCGGTGAAGGTGGCATCGCGGAAACAGCGCCCAAAGGATGCGGCTCCATCGGCCCATATGTTGAAGGTGATGAAGAGCGAAGCACATGCGAGGAAGATGAAGTAGAAGCGGAACTCCGAGTCGCGGAAATAGCGACCGGGCTTGCCGGTCAGGGCGTGGTAGTGGAGCGAAAAGTTGATCCCGGCAAGGAACATGAAAACAATCAGGATGGTATCGATGATGGCGCTGTCGAACGCCCCGACACTGGCGGACCGGGTGGAGAAGCCTCCGGTTGCCATGGTTCCGAAAGCATGGCAAAACGAATCGAACCAGCCCATCTTTCCAAGGAATTTGAGCAGCAGCACCTCCACCAAGGTGAGCAAGGCATAGACCCCCCAGAGCAGTTTGGCGGTGGTGGCAATGCGCGGCGTGAGGCGATCCTTGGAAGGCCCGGGCATTTCGGCGCGGTAGATCTGCATTCCGCCCACTCCAAGGAAGGGGAGAATGGCCACACAGAGGACGAGTACACCCATGCCGCCAAACCAATGCGTGAGGGCTCGCCAAAAATGGATGCTGTGCGGAATCGCCTCCAAGTTGGAAAGCACCGATGCCCCCGTGGTCGTAAAACCGGACATGGTCTCGAACAGGGCCGATACAGGATGCGGAATAACACCGGAAAAAATATACGGCAACGAACCAAAGAGGGTTGCGGAAATCCACCCAAACGTAACAACCCCAAATCCATCGCGACGTGAAAGATTGATGTCTCCGCGCGTCAGCACGCCCACCGCAATTGCGCTGAACGTGGTGATGAGGCCGGCATAGATCAGGCTCATCTGTATCTCAATGGATTCCTCGTAGTAGAAGGAAACCCCGGCGCACCCAATAATTGCGACGCCAATGACAAGCGTCATGTAGGAGACAAGATGGAATACCGCACGTTTATTCATGGAACCCTTTCCCTACCGAAAAATAGAGTGGATTTTCTTTACGGCATCGGGATGGCAGAAAACCAACACCCGGTCGTTTGCCATCAGCTGTAGATCGCCGGTGGCGGTCAGCACCTCGCCATCGCGAAGTACGGTTGCAATGATGGCCGTGGAGGGAATCTTGATTTCATGAATCCGCTTCCCATCGATTTTGGTATTGGCTTCGACCACCACATCCAGCAGTTCGCCGGGAAGATTGTGCAACAACGAAGCAGCGCGGACGTTCTTGGAGCGCAGATAGTGAAGAATCGCGTTGGTCGTTGAAATGTATGGACTCACAATCCGGTTGACCAAATAGAGTTGCTCAACCACCGGAATAAAATCGGTTCGGGTAATCTGCGTGGCGGTGAACGAAGCTCCCTTTTTCTGTGCCATCAGACAGTTCATGATATTGCCTTCGTCGTCACCGGTCAGCGCAACGAATGCCGTACGATCATGCAAGCCGGATTCTTCGAGTGCACTTTCGGTCAAAGCATCGGCTCGCAGGATAAGAGTCTTGTTCAACTCGGACGAACAGAAACGTGCACGCTCCTCATCCTGTTCCAGCAAGACGCACTCCACTTCCGTTTCAATGAACTTGGCCAGCATCAGCCCCAGATCGCCCCCCCCGGCAATGATCACTTTTTCAAACGGCTTGATATCCGGACACACCCAACCGAAGAAGTCGGCAATATCGGAGCGTTGCCCGACCAGATAAACGAGATCGTTCTGCATGAAAACCGTGTTGCCGTGCGGCACAACCAGCTCTTCATCGCGGCGAATAGCGATTACGCGGACACTCTGGATCAAATCCAGCCGGTCGCATTCCGCCGGGGTGCGGTTGAGCAGCGGACTCACCGCATTGACACTGAAGCCCGCCACCATCACCTTACCGGCAAACAGGTCGAAGGCCTCCAGCGCGCCGGGCATCTGCAGCATGTTGAACACTTCGCGGGCGCACTCCTGTTTTTGGTTGATCACCAGATCAATGCCCATCTTCTTCAAATCATAGTGCCGCGACCCATGAATGTATTTGGGATTCACGACGCGGGCAATTTTGCCTTTGACTCCCGCCGCGTGCGCCATCAGGCAGACCAAAATATTCACCTCGTCGTTATCGGTGACGGCAATGAGCAGGTCGGATTTATCGACCTGAGCCTCTTCGAGAACGGCGGGACTCGATCCCTGCCCGCATATCGTCAGGATATCCAGCCCGGCTTCAGCCTGGGCCAAGGCCTCGGCATCGGCATCCACCATCACCACGCCATGCTTTTCTTCGCACAACCGCATAGCGAGTTGCCTACCGGCATTTCCAGCTCCAATAATCACAATCCGCATCGTTTCCCCCAGTGCAAAAGCCGTTCTATATGCTTAAAAACCCACACTTTATCAATAAAAAAGAAATAATCAATCTCGGGCTGGATTCCATGGATCTACGCCCGGTTTCCATTTATCAGGCAGGAACGAATGGCTTCCACGGTTAATGCTTCAACCTCGAACTCCGTGCACGTTGAGCCCAGGGTGGATAGTTGGTGGGAATCCGAATTGCGGACGATGGGATAATCCAACGCCAGAGCGGGGTCGCCGGACGCCGTCAGCTCCACGGCATCAAACTCTTCATCGGGAAGAAAACCAAGTTGCGAGATAATT
>JAOZKS010000074.1 GCA_029935255.1 Pontiella sp. | reverse complement strand
TCGGCGGCTTCCGCCGTGGCGGAAAATACATAGCGGATAATCTGGTGATCCATGGTCGGAGCCATCACCAACCCGCCGTGCTCCGGCGAATTGCTCGGCCCGCTCACGAGCCAGCCTTTTCCAAACACGGGATCTTCAACCAGATAGTCGGCAAAAAACTCCGACACCCCCTTCAATGCCGGATAGGCGCGCTCTTTGAGAAACCCCTTGTCGCCCGTGAAAAGATAGTGTTCCCACAGATGTGTGCAGAGCCATGCACCACCCATCGGCCAAATTCCATGATTGGATGCATTGATCGCCGCCGCACCGCGCCAGCCATCGGTATTGTGATGAACGACCCAGCCATCGGCACCATAGAAATCCTTGGCCACCTCGCTACCGGTGACCGTAAGATCCTCCACCATGCTGAACAGCGGCTCGTGGCATTCGGACAGGTTGGTGAGTTCCGCCAGCCAATAGTTCATTTCCGTATTGATGTTGATCGTGTATTTCGAATCCCAGGGCGGCGCTTTCCGGTCGTTCCAAAGCCCCTGCAGGTTTGCCGCCTGCGAGCCTGGCCGCGAGGAGGCAATCAGCAGATAGCGGCCGTATTGGTAGGCCAGCGCCACAAAATCCGGATCGGGATGGGCCTGATAGGCATTGAGCCGCTCAGGGGTCGGCAAGGCCGCAGAGTGGCCACCGCCCAGATCAAGCTTCACCCTTCGGAACAAATCCCGGTGATCGGCTTGGTGGTCGGCCAAAACTTTTTCATAGGATTTTTCTTCGAGAGCCTTCAGCAGCGCGGTGCATTGCACCGCCGGATCGGCGTTCAATGACTGGAAGTTTTCATAGCTCGTGGCTATCGCCAAATAGAAGACCACGGCATCAGCGCCCGACACTTCGATACCGGAGTCCGTCACGTTCAGAACACCGCCTTCCTGCACCGCGTGCAGCCTCGCCTCGAAACGCACTTTTCCCTCGAAAAATGTTTTACGCTTTTCATTTCTGAAATCATCCACCACACCGGTCATGCGCAAGGTGCATTCATCGAGTTTTCCAATCACTCGAGATTTTTCATGCGGAGTAGACAATCGTGCAAAAAAGGACAGTTTGCCTGATTCACCCGCCTCGATTTTCACGGCAATCACGCCATCTGGATGACTGGCAATAACCGAACGCTTGTATTCAATCCCCTCGGCCTCAAACAGGGTCGTGGCCTCGGCCCCATCCAAATCAAGTTCTCGGCGGTAGTTCGTTATTGTTCCAAGGGATGGAAACTCCAACACCAAATCCCCAAACGGCTGGTACGGAGCCTGGCGAAGGGGCTCCGACATAAAATGAATCTTCGCCAGCTGCTCGGCCTCTTTCTGCTTTCCATCGAACAGCAACTTCCGGAGCTGCGGCAAATATTCAACCGCACCGGAATTCGAATAAGAATGAGGTTTCCCAGCCCACAGCGTATCGTGGTTGAATTGGATTCGCTCAGTCTCGATTCCGCCAAACACCATGGCACCGATTGATCCATTGCCTACCGGCAAAGCATCGGTCCACGCCGCTGCCGGTTTATCATAGTTCAGCAATAAGCGGTTTGAATACGGCCGAAGGCTGACCTCATTGGCCGTGGGAAAATCGATGGGAACTGAAGTGTTAATATTCCGCTCAGCCAGCCACTGCACGACGCGGGGCATCAGGGTTTGAAAGCCGGCGCAACGGATGCCTTCCGGTTCCGCCTGAGTCTTCCACACATGTCCGAGCGTAGAGTTGTAGACGCGCCCTTTTCCATAGTCGACCGTCCATTCGATCGGAAAGTTGAGCCCGGTTTTTTCATCCTTTGCGTACGAGAGTACCGTCAGCTCCTCGGCGGGACCGCGGGCATAGCGGTAGATTTCAATATCGGCCGCCGTCCACTGGCGAGGGAAACCCGCGTGGATCGGATGTTCGCCGATTCGCGTGAGCAAGGCATTCGTCCGCTTTCCATGGCTGGTCTTTTCTCCCTCACCCGCCGGAACACGCACCTCCGCCCCGGACGGGTCGATGGTGATCGCCCATCCGAAATCCTGTTTGCGCCAACCCAGTCCGATCATTCGGTTGTATTCAGCCCATTTGGGAAATGCATTGTTGGCCGAGTGGAAAATAAAAAGTCCCCCGCCCTTTTCGACATAGCGCTCCAAGGCACGTTCCACATTCCGGGACCACTGCGGTCCTCCGCCAATATCGTTGCAGGTTTGGAGCACGACATCGTATTGATCAAACGGTGGGTTCCATGCTGCAACTTCATCCATATCTCCACCCATTGGATACGTGGAAACCGAAATATCGAACTCGGATGATTGCTCCAGCACGGCCCGGATACAACGTGTGGTATGTTCCCAGTCATGGTTGCCGAACCCATCAACAATCAAAATATTGATGCGCTCTTCACCACGGCTCGCCATGCCACATAAACACAGAAGCAGTAGTATGAATTTTCCGATCATATTCATTAATTCCCTTCCTCTTGAGCAGCGCACCTGAATCATTCACAGGTCTCCTGCATCTAGGATACAGATTAAACACGAATCCACCCAAAAGACCAAGCTCTGGAAGCCTACTCCAGCTCCTGGGCCGCAAAGACTTCGGGCAGTGTATATTCGCTGGCAGAAAAGTTTTCAGATGTACCGGGACTCAGCACCCCCGTGCGATAGCCATAGCGCCCCGAGATTCAACGGCTCGGGATTGACCCGCTTTATGGCTTTCGGTAAATTATCCACATGACTGACAAAGCGCAAACCAAACAACGGATCAAAGAACTACGGGCCGAAATCGAGCGACATAACCAGCTCTACTACATCAATGCCGCGCCCGAAATTACTGATCGCGAATACGACCAACTCCTCCAAACCCTCGACGAGCTCGAAAAACGGTTCCCGGAATTTGGAAGTGCCACCTCCCCCACCCAGCGCGTCGGCGGCGCGCCGCTGGATCGCTTTGACAGCGTGGCGCATGCCGTGCCGATGATGAGCCTGTCGAATACCTATTCGAAAGAGGAACTCGTCGAATTCGACCGACGCATCCGCAAACTGGTCCCGGAAGAAGTATTCAACTATATCCTCGAACCGAAGATCGACGGAGTCGCCATTTCCCTGCGCTATGAAAACGGCGAGCTAGTGCGCGCCGTAACACGCGGCGACGGCACCACGGGCGACGACGTGACTTCCAATGTCCGGACGATCCAATCGATTCCGCTTCGGCTTGCCGATATGATGCCGCCCGCCGTGCTGGAGGTACGCGGCGAAATCTATATGAATACCACCGGCTTTGCCAAACTCAACGAGCGCCGACAGGAAACCGGGAAGGAGCCCTTTGCCAACCCACGCAACGCCTGCGCCGGATCGCTTAAATTACTCGACCCGAGCGAAGTCGCCCAGCGCCCGCTCGATGCCATCTTCTACGCCACGGGCCAACTCGATGGTATTTCCTTCGAAACCCATGAACAAATGCTCCAAACCCTTAAAAGCTACGGGTTGCGCATTACGCCCAACTATTGGCTGAACCAGAAAATCGAAGAACTTCTCGACCAACTCGACACCCTCGAATCCATGCGCCACGAGTTTCCATTCGAAATGGACGGCGGCGTGATCAAGGTGAACGAACGGCGGCTCTATGAAGAGCTGGGCTACACGGCCAAAAGCCCGCGCTGGGCCGTGGCCTATAAATATGAACCCGAACAGGCAGAAACCACCCTGCATGCCATCTCAATTCAAGTCGGGCGCACCGGCGTGCTGACGCCGGTGGCGGAACTCGAACCCGTGCAACTGGCCGGAAGCACCGTCAAACGCGCCACGCTACACAATGAAGATGAAATCCGACGGAAGGACATCAGGATTGGCGACAAGGTCATTATTGAAAAGGCTGGGGAAATCATTCCCGCCATCGTCAAGGTCATCACCGAAAAACGAACCGGCGCAGAAATCGATTTTTCCATGCCGACAGCCTGCCCCGTTTGCGGGAGCGAGGTTGAAAAACGCGAAGGCGAAGTGGCCCTGCGCTGTATCAATATGCAATGCCCAGCTCAGGTTAAAAGTTGGCTGACCCACTTTGCATCGCGTGGCGCGATGGATATTAACGGGCTCGGAGAATCGCTGGTCGAGCAACTCGTCGATAGCGGTCTAGTCAAGAATCCCGCGGAACTGTACTCGCTCAAAAAAGTCGAGGTGCTGGGTCTTGAGCGCATGGGTGAAAAGTCGGCGGATAATCTCATTAAGGGCATTGAAGAAAGCAAGCATCGCCCGTTCGATAAAATCCTGTTTGGGCTAGGCATCCGGCATGTGGGAAAAGGGGCGGCATCCACTCTGGCCAACGAGTTTAAGAATATGGATGCCCTGATGGCTGCAGACCTCCAAAAACTGGAAACCATCCGCGACATCGGCCCGATTGCCGGGAAGTCGGTGGTCGAATATTTTCAAGCCGTTGAAACCCGGACCGTCATCAACCAGATCCGGGCGGCAGGCGTGAACCTTGAGCAGCCCGATAACGGCGAAACCGACGAACTGGATGGGTTGACGTTTGTACTGACCGGGTCGATGGAAACCATGACCCGCGATGAAGCAGGCGATAAGATCAAAGCACGCGGCGGGAAGGTAAGCGGTAGCGTTTCGAAGAAAACAAGCTACTTGGTTGCCGGCGAAAGTGCAGGATCAAAACTGACGAAAGCCGAGAACCTGGGCGTGACCATCTTGAACGAAGAACAGCTGGTTGCCCTGCTCGGGTCGGATGAAGAACTCGAAGACCAGAAAGCCGGGCAACTGGGCTTCGGATTTTAAATAACCACGAAGGAGAGACGGATGATACTGGATACGTTGGGAAATGCGGGAAAGTACACGGGACTGAAGATTGGCCTTTCGGAGGCGTTTGGATTTCTGGATCAACCGGGGCTTGCGGAACTGCCGGATGGAAAATACGAGATTGCGGGCGAACGGGTCTATGCCATGATCTCGCACGACCAAGGCCGTACGGTTTCCGATGGCGAACTGGAAGCCCACCGCAAATATCTGGATATCCAGTTTGTGATTAGCGGCAACGAATCGATGGGCTGGAAAAACCGCGAAGGACTTGTCAACTCGATGGAGTATGACGAGGAGCGCGATCTTGAATTCTTCAAGGGAGAACCGGGAAGCATCATGCGTGTTCCGCCGGGGTCGTTTATTGTGTTCCTGCCATCGGATGCCCACCTTCCACTCATTGGGAAAGGCGAAATTCACAAGGTGGTGGTGAAGGTCGCTGTGGGCTGAACCGCCAACTAGAAACTGTGGCCAATCAGGAAGTTGAAGCGGCCTTTGCCATCTTGCCAAGGTTCGTAGTAGGTGATCGGCCAGGCATAGTCGAGGTGCAGCGGGAACCCCGGCAGATCCAGCCGAATGCCGAGTCCCCAGTTATCATTGTAGCGCGTGGGATCAAAGTCCAAGGAATCCATATTCACAAAACCCCAGTCGTAGAACGCGGCACCACGAACCTTGTTCCAAATTGGAACCGTGTACTCAAGGGTGGCATAGGCCGAGCTGTTTCCTCCAACCTCATCGCCAGTCAACGGATCCCTGGGCCCTACGTCGCGATATTCAAAACCGCGCAACGTGTAGGAGCCCCCAAGGAATAAGCGATCGAAAATCGGAACGCCATCGCCATAGGAAAGCGGATCATTTCCCGCATCGCCTTTGCTGTCGCCAAAGGCCTCAACCGTTTCAACCTGACCGCGCAAGTTCAGTACGGTATTACCGAACAATGCCCAGTACTGCCCCGACTTGATGCGTGCTCCATAGAGATCCGTTTCAGCCCCGAGGGGTCCCCCCGCAAAGTAGGGGGTGATGGAGGTCTTATTGCCTCGGGTCGGATTGAAGAAGCGGTCGCGGGTATCGCGGGTCCACGTATATTCCAACCCGCTCTTCAAACGACGGCCTTCCTCATTTTTGATGGCCTGCGATGCCGAGTTGGCGACATCAAACACATCGAACACTTCTAAGGAGTAGGCGAGGCTTCCCCGGGTGAATCGCGAAAGAGGTTTACCGAGCGACAAACGGAAACCATCGTTTTGCTGGTCGTAGGAATCAGAGAAATAGCGGGCTTCGCGGTGGAACAGATCAATCCCGAATGAAAGTTTACGGTCAAGAAACCAAGGCTCGACGAAGGAGATATCAATATCGTTTCGCTCGGTACCCAACTGCAACCGAATCTTGAATTTCTGACCGGCCCCGATGGGCGGCCAGGTCTTCCAGTTGAAGTTTCCCTGCGAAAGTTCAATATAGCCCACCAAGGCGTCCACACTGGAGAATCCGACACCTGCCGAAAACTGACCGGTCGGTTTTTCCTTCACCTGGACATTGAGGTCATACTGATCGCCCTCCCCCGTCGGTTCGGGGTTCATGGTGACCACTTCAAAATAGTTCAGGTTGCGCAGGCGGTTTTCAGAGGTCTTGACACGGCTCCGGTTATATTTGTCGCCGGGGTAGATGACGAGTTCGCGGCGGATCACTTTGTCCTTCGTCCGTTCGTTGCCCATCACATTGACTTTGTTTATGTAGCCGATGGCCCCTTCGGTAATCTCATAGCGAATATCCACGCGTCCGCTTTCAGCGTTGGCATCATAGACTGGACGCACGCTCGTACGGATGTAGCCACGGTTGCCATAAAATGCGCGAATGCTTTCACTCCCGGCCTCGGCATCCCGAAGAGCTGCGATATCGCCCATGCCCAGTCGGATTCCCCGCCGCAATTCCTTTTCCGAGAAGGTTTCCATTCCCGCCACGACAATATTTCCCACGATATACCGCTGCCCTTCGTTGATCTGAAAAATCATTCGGGTTTTCTTCGGTTTGGTATCGTCAAGAACGGGGTTGGATACCGTGACATCGAGAAAACCTTCGTTCATGTAGAGCGACTTGATGGCAAAGACATCCATATCTACATTTTCAGGTTTGTATTTTCCCGCACCGGTAATGAATGAAAGAAACCACTTTTGCTTTTGCTGCACGATCTTGCGCAGTTTCTTGTCATCGATAAATTCATTTCCTTCGAAGACCAGTTTTTTGATCCCCAACTTACGCCCTTCTTTGATCCGGTAGGTAACATCCACCGTTCCAAGTTCGACATCGGTCTTTGAGCTCCATGTGACCTGGGTATCGGGATACCAAAAATCGCGATAGGCTTCCTTGATTTTCCGCTTGGCTTGCTCGAACGTGGAGTCGTCTGAAAACTGACCCATGATCAGTTCGGATTTCTTGCGAACCTTGCGGTTTCGCATTTTTTTGGCTCCAACAATTTCGATGCGGCGCAACTTATGCTTAGCCACCACCGTATAGACCAAGGTTACACCATCGCTCTCGATATCCATGCGGGCATTGACGTAGGAGAAGCGGCCGGATTCACGCATTCGGTTCACATCCACCGCGATGGCGGAAAGAATAACCTGCTGGTCGGAAACCTGCTCGCCCACGTTGAACGAAGTAAATGCGGACACGGAGTTGATGTCGTACGACTCCCCGGTTTGGCTAACGATTTGGATGTCTTTGATCGTTTCCGAAAAAGTCCCCAATCCGGAGAATGCCACAAGCAGGATGAGAAGAAGTTTTTTCATGAAGATCAGCCAGAGGTTGTAAAATTAATAATCGGAATGAACGGAGTCGTCGTCGCGTTCACTCCGGTCTTCAAAACGGGTGTATTCCTTGATAAAACTCATCTGGACATCGCCGGTTTCTCCGTGACGGAACTTGGCCACGTCGACCACGGCCAGGTTGTCCTGGTTCCGATCATCGCCGTGCTTGTAGTAGCTGGGGCGGTACAGCAACAAAACCACATCGGCATCCTGCTCAATGGCGCCGGAGTCTCTCAAGTCGGACAACTTAGGAATATTGTCGCCACGCCCTTCGGTGGCACGGCTGAGCTGGCTAAGCACCATCACGGGAACCTCAAGCTCCTTCGCCATGGCTTTGATGGCTCCGGAAATAGCCATGGTTTCGCGTTGGCGGCCATCCTTGGAAAACTTGGAATAGTTCATCAACTGGAGGTAGTCGATTACGATCAGTTCGACCCCATGGCGGCTTTTCATGCGGCGAGCACGGGAGCGCAACTCGACCGCTTCGAGGCCGGGCGTGTCATCGATGTAAATTTTGGCCTTCTGCAACCGGTCGACCGCATCGGCCAGTTTCCGATGGTCCTGGGGTGTCATCCGGCTCTGTACCGCACGGGATGAAACCCGGGCGTTAGAAAAGAGCATACGCCGGACGAGCTGCTCGCGCGACATTTCAAGGCTGAAGATGCCCACGGGAACCGGCTCCTTAGCAAGCCTTCCGAGGGCCGCATTTTCGGCGATATTCATGGCCAGCGAGGTCTTGCCCATGGCTGGGCGGGCGGCAAGCACGATCATGTCGGTCTTGGCCAGTCCACGCAGGCGTTCGTTCAGCCCATCGTAGCCCGTGGTGACCCCATGGTCGATATCGTTGGGATCCTTTTGGATCTCGGTGAAAACGTCTTTCACCGATTCCTTCCAGTCGGGAATCTTGTCCCCGCCATGACTCCCCAGCTCAAAGAGGGAGGATTCCGCCTGGCTGACCAACAGCGCTGCATCCTCTTCCCCTTTATAGGCGGCATCGGTGACGGTGTTGGAGTGATCGATCAGGCAGCGATAGAGATTTTTCTCCTGTACGATGTCGCAGTAGAACTCAACGTGAGCGGGTACCAGCGTGCTATCCTGAAGTTCGACGAGATAGTCGTAGCCCCCCACTTTTTCGAGGGTATTGTGGTTTTTGAGCCACTCGGCAATGGTGATGGCATCCATGGCCTTGTTGGCTTGGCTCATATCCACCATTTGCTCAAAAAGCGCCTGATGGCGACGATCATAAAACGAATCGCCGCTCAGACGCTTAGCAAGACATTTATCAAGGGCGCTGGCCGGGTCGAGCAGGATTGACCCCAAAACCCCGCGCTCGGCATCCTCGCTGTGCGGGGGTATCCGAAGTCCCGACCCTAGACCCTCTGGAGTCATTTCTCTTCTACAATCCAGACCTTGAGCGTCGCCGTGACTTCCGCATGCAGTTTAACCGCAATATCAAAAACACCCAGTTCATGTAGCGGGGCCGCCAGAACGATCTTCGAGCGATCAATTTCCAGTCCCTGCTCCTTGAGTTTTTCCAGAATTGCAGGAATTCCGACCGAACCGAACATGGTGCCGGTCTCCCCGATTTTCGCGGAGATGGTGCACTCGGTTCCATCGATCTTTTTGGCCAGTTCCAGCGCCGCGCCTTTTTCTTTTTCCAGATGGGCCAAACGTTCAAGACGTTTTTTCTCGATCTGGCGTTTCTTTCCTTCGGTCACCTCAGTGGCGAACCCTTTCGGGAAAAGGAAATTACGGGCATAGCCGTCTGCAACCTTCACGATATCACCTTCGATACCGAGACCTTCAACTTGATCCATCAATAGGACTTCAATAGCCATAATTCGTTCCTTCCAGCTTAGCGGATAAGACCTACAACCCGCGCACGGCGGATGGCACGTTTGATCTGGCGCTGCTGCTGGGCATTGGTACCCAGGAGGCGTCGGCTCAAAATCTTGCCGCGGTCAGTCATGAACTTCTTGAGAAGCTCGGCGTCTTTATAATCAATCGTCTCCACTCCTTTGAGGAGTTCGGGATCGCGCTTATATTCATCTCTATCTCTACTACGTCGCATAATTTACATCCTTTCTTTAAAACGGAACATCATCGTCATCGGCCGCTTCCGGAGCGGGTGCCGCTGGCGGCGGGGTATTTTCCGGGAGCGGTGCGGCCGCAGCGGGAGCCGCAGCAAATTCCGTACCCTTGCCCGGAGTGCCTAAAAACTGGACGCGGTCAGCGCGAACGCGCAGCTTACTGCGCTTTTCGCCCTGCTGGTTTTCCCATTGGTCCAATTGCAAGCGGCCTTCAACAAAAACCGGGGAGCCTTTGTGCAGATACTCGGAAGCCGTTTCAGCCTGCCG
>JAOZKS010000073.1:943-9966 GCA_029935255.1 Pontiella sp. | reverse complement strand
CATCCTCGTCCTATGCGGATGGGTCGCCGTCGTATTGCTCTCCCGCTGGTTCGCCCACGATCCCGCTCGCGGTTTGGTGCGCAGTCTTCCGGGGCTTGATGGCGGCCCGCCCGAGTCGGAGCGGTCGGCGGCGGACATGCTGGATGTCCAACTGGCCGGACAGCTCGAAACCTTCACCGGCATTCCCTCCGACCTGCCCGGATACTGGCCGCGATTCCGCGGCGTGGACTTTGATAATATTTCAAAGGCCGGCGTGCCGCTGGCCGATCAGTGGTCGGATTCCGGTCCTGAAATCCTCTGGTCGGTCGAGCTGGGCGAAGGCCATGCCGCGCCCGCCGTATTCGAAGGATGCGTCTACCTGCTTGACTACGACGAAGCCAAGCGCGCCGATGCCCTCCGCTGCTTTTCACTCGCCGACGGGAAAGAAATTTGGCGCCGTTCCTACGGACTTCCCGCCAAGCGCAACCATGGACTCTCCCGCACCATCCCCACCGTCACCGAAGACTGCATCGTCACCATCGGCCCGCGCTGCCATGTTTCATGTGTCGAAACCAAAACCGGCGAATTCCGATGGGGCATCGATCTGAAAAAAGACTATGGAACCACCGAGCCGCTCTGGTTCACGGGCCAATGTCCGCTCGTTGATGAGGGGATGGCCATCCTTGCTCCCTGCGGTCCCGATGCGTTGCTGATGGCCGTCGATTGCAAAACCGGTGGGGTGGTTTGGAAAACACCGAATCCAAACGGTTGGGAAATGTCGCACTCATCCATCATGCCGCTCACGCTGCACGGCGAGAAAATGTATGTTTATGCCGCCGCCGGAGGCATGGTCGGGGTTTCCACGAAAGGCCACATTCTTTGGCAGATCCCCTGGAATGCAACGGTCATCGCGCCGTCGCCCGTCCCGGTTCCCGGAAACAAAATCTACATCACGGGGGGCTATGGCGCGGGCAGCTTGATGGTTCAGGTCGATAAGACCCCCGATGGATTCGCGGTTCGTGAAATAGCGAAACACGGCCCGAAGGAATGGCTGGCCTGCGAGCAACAGACCCCGATCCCGTACGACGGCCTGCTGTATGGCATTATGCCCAAGGATGGCGGCGCATTGAAGCGGCAGTTTGTGTGTTATGACCCCTCCAGTGGCGAGTTGGTTTGGTCGAGCGGAAAAACCCATCGTTTCGGCCTCGGTCCGTTCTTCATGGCGGATGGCAAGTTTTTCATCATGGATGACGACGGCACATTGACCATGCTGTCCGTGAGCCGAACCGAATACACGCAACTTGCGCAGCACAAAATTCTCGACGGGCACGACGCATGGGGGCCCATCGCTCTCGCCGGAACCCGCATGCTTCTGCGCGACTCCACCCGCATGATCTGCATCGACGTGGGAGGGGAGGAATGATTAAAAAGGTTCGTAGTTCCGCCTTTAGGCGGTCTGCAGATCTGCATGCGCCAGACCGCCTGAAGGCGGAACTACGAACCTAGGCAAGGGCATGAAATAGATATGAAAACGACGACTAAAAACTGGGTATGGTTTATCGGCATCATGGCGTTGATTCTCGGTGCGGGGATCTATCTCGGCCAAAGCCGCCGCACCGAGCTGGGCAAGCGTTTCGACTATTCGCTCGATGAATATCGGCAGGTCGATCCGGCGCTCATCCGCTATATTGAAGGGGAACCCCTTATTCCAACGATTGGAAAAATCTCGGCACTGGCCGTTGCTCCGGATGGGAAGATTTATGTCGGCGGCGAAAATGCAGTTCAAGTTTTTCCTGAACCGGAAAAATTCCCGGTTGATGGAACTCCGACTTGCCTTGCGGTGGATGACGACGGCACGGTATTTGTCGGCATGCAGGATCACGTCGAAATCCGTTCCAGGGGTTGGAAGAAAACCGTTTGGGCTTCGCCCGGTGAAAAAGCCTATCTCACCTCCCTTGCGGTGGACGACTGGTATGTCTATGTGGCCGATGCCGGGAACCGCCGCGTTTGGCGCTATAAAAAAGAGGGGGGCAAGCCGCGGGAGATCGGCAAGAAGGATTGGGCGAATGGGGTGCGCGGTTTTACTATTCCCAGCGCGTTCTTCGATATCGATATTGGCACGGACGGATCCCTGTGGGCGGTCAACCCCGGCCACCACGCGCTGGAAAACTATCGACCTGACGGCATGCCTATTACGGCATGGGAAAATAGTTCATTCACGATCGAAGGCTTCAGCGGATGCTGCAATCCGTCGCACTTTGCCTTGATGCCCGATAGCTCATTCGTCACCGCAGAGAAAGGGCTGCCGCGCGTCAAGATCCATAATCAGGATGGCTCGCTTCGCTGCGTGGTTGCCGCACCCGATCAGTTTGATGAAGGAGTGGTTGGACTCGATGTGGCGGTTGATGATCTGGGCCGGATCTATGTGCTTGATCCGAGCCGGAACCACGTACGTGTTTTTGAGGAAAAACAATGAAGCGGATGAGTCGGAAAGAGTGGTTGAAAGGCTGTGCGCGCGGGGGCGTTCTGGCGGGGCTGATTGGTTTTTGCGCCGTGCTGGTTTCGCGCAAGGAAAAGTTCGAGTGCAGTAGCCAGTGTGGCAAATGCTCAAAGTTTAATGACGGCCAATGCGGATTGGGGCTTAAATGAAACCAAAGGGGAAAAGAGATCGCCGTGATTTTGTGCGTGGAGCGGCTGCGGTATTGATCGGGGGAGCCGTGCTGTCCGCCACGCGAAGTCGGTCGCCTCGGTGGGTGTGGCAGATCGATCCGGAAAAATGCACGCAGTGCGGGCGCTGCGCAACGCACTGTGTTCTCGCCCCTTCCGCCGTCAAATGCTTCCACTCCTATTCCATCTGCGGCTACTGCGATCTCTGCGGCGGCTACCTCCGTCCGGATGCCAAATCAAGGAATACCGGCGCGGAAAATCAGCTTTGCCCCACGGCGGCCATCAAGCGCACCTATATTGAAGATCCCTATTTCCAATACACCATCGATGAAGATCTGTGCATTGGGTGTGGCATTTGCGTTGAGGGTTGCGATGTCTTCGGCAACGGTTCCATGTACCTTCAGGTGAAGCACAACCTCTGTGTGAATTGCAACGAATGCGCCATTGCCCGCGCCTGTCCATCCGATGCGTTCGAGCGCGTTCCCGCATCCGAACCCTATCTCCTCAAATCCGACCGCGAACGGAGGGTTTCGTGAAAAGGTATGTACTCCATGTCTTTGCATATGTATTTTTATTTTGCGGAGCTACGTTCGCCGAATTCCGATTCCCGATGCCGGAGTTTGCAACGGGATATGAGCATCCGGCGGTGCATACGCCCGGTCCGTCGAATGTGATGGTAGGGTGGGATATCGTGGTTCTGCTGGCCACCCTCTCGCTGGCGGCATTCCTTGTGCTGAAACGGCGTAAACGCCGCGAAATCTTTTTGCTGACGCTGTTCTCGCTGGTCTACTTTGGCTTCTGGCGCAACGGATGTGTCTGTTCGGTCGGCTCGGTTCAAAATATAATGGCCGGTCTCTGCGATCCCGGCCATGGCGTGCCATTAACCGTTCTTGTTTTCTTTGCCGCACCCCTCATTTTCGCACTGTTTTTTGGCCGCGTTTTTTGCGCGGCGGTCTGCCCGCTCGGAGCTATTCAGGAGGCCGTCGCCATCAAGCCGGGCAACGTGCCGCTCGCCGTCGAAAAGGTGCTCTCCATTTTTCCCTATATCTACCTCGGTCTTGCCATGCTCTCCGTAGCGATGGGTGCGGGCTTTATTATCTGCCAGTACGATCCGTTTGTTGGCTTCTTTCGCATGGGGGCCAGTTTCAGCATGCTCATCTTCGGCGGCCTCATGCTGGTGCTGGGCATTTTCGTTGCACGACCCTACTGCCGCTTTCTCTGTCCCTACGGCGTATTGCTCAACTGGTGTTCCAAGCTATCGCGCCACCACGCCACCATCACACCGACCGACTGCATCCAGTGCGAGCTTTGCACCGACTCCTGCCCATACAACGCGATCAATGAACCCACCCCGGAAAAAGCCCCCGAAGATCGCGGCAAGGGAGCGTGGCGGTTGGGAATACTCATTCTTCTTGTTCCGTTCATCGTTCTGCTCGGTGTTGGCGTTGGCAGTCTATTGAAAGAACCGCTCTCCCGCATGCACCCGACGGTGCGGCTCGCCGAACGCATCGCCGGCGAAGAGCTTGGACGCTACGCCGAAACCAATATTGAATCCGAGGCCTTCCGCGCATCCGACACGCCCGACGAGGCGCTCTATGCCGAGGCCATCGAACTCAAGGCGGGATTCGGACGCGGCGGAAAATGGCTCGGCGCATTCATTGGGCTGGTGATGGGCTGCAAGCTGATCGCCGTTTCCATTCTGCGCAAGCGCACCGACTATGAGCCTGACCATGGAACCTGCTACAGCTGTGGTCGCTGTTTTAAATATTGTCCGGTGAAGGAGTGATTGAATGAACGAGTTTAAGCAAAGACCCATTCCAGGATTGATCGCACAGAGCGTGGCGGGGGTGGCGGCATTGTTTTCGCTGATCCTCTGCATTTTGCTAAGCGCTGATTTTGTGCGGATTCAGAAGATGGATCCGTTGAATGATCCGCATCTGCTGGAGCTCCGTGAGCAACTGGCCAACTCAACCGATAGCGACGAGGCCGCAGTGGAACAAATTCGCACGTTTGACCTCTATGCCCGCCGCGCTTTCTTCAGCAATCAGGAGCAGCGGCGCACGGGCGGGCTCCTCCTGCTCGGGGGGGCCGTAGTCTGTTTCGTGGCATTCAAGTTTTCCAAGTTGTGGAAACCCAAGCTCCCTGCCATTGGGAAATCGGAGACACCGGATCACGGGGAGCTCAACGCGCTGTTTCGCCAGCTCATGGCCGGGACGGGAGTTTTGCTTGTGGTGCTTTCGCTGTTTCTCGCCTTTTCGGTGCAGAGCGATTTGGCGACGGTACTGAGCCGTCAGGATGAAGGCGATGTGGAAGTTGTGCCGCAGGCTTCCAGCCTGCCCCCTGCAATGAAAGCGAACTGGCCATCGTTGCGCGGCCCCGGAGGAATAGGTGTGACGCATGGTAGCATCGCGCCAACGCGTTGGGATGTCGAAACCGGTGAAGGCGTGTTGTGGGAAACGGAACTTCCGGTTCATGGATTCAATTCACCCATCGTCTGGGGGAATCGCATTTTTATGTCGGGTGCCGACGAGGAGGGGCAGGAGGTGTTCTGTTTCGATGCCGATACCGGAAAGCCGCTCTGGACCCAGACCGTGAAAACCTCCGTCGAACTCCCGGAGGTGTCCGAGGACACCGGCTTCGCCGCTCCGACCATGGCCACGGATGGAACGCGTGTGTTCGCCATTTTTGCGACCGGCGATCTGGCCGCATTTGATTTTGAAGGTAAGCCGGTTTGGCAAAAGAACCTTGGGTTGCCGAAGAATCCATATGGCATGGGCTCGTCGCTCATCAGCGATGGAACCCGCCTGTTTGTTCAATATGACCACGAAGATTTGCAGAAGGTGGTGGCGCTGGACGCTGCAACCGGCCGCCCGGTTTGGGAAACCCCTCGCAAGCATATCTCATGGTCCAGCCCGGCGCTGATTGAAACCGAAACCGGAGTGCAGCTGCTACTCAACGACGAGGAAAATGTGACGGCCTACGATCCCGTTTCCGGAAAGCAACTCTGGACGCTCGAATGCCTCGGCGGCGAAGTGGCGCCGTCGCCCGCCTACAACGGAAACGGAATTGTGTTTGTGGCGAATGAATATGCGCAGGCCAGTGCGCTTAAACTTACGGAGGGCTCTCCGGAAATCCTATGGCAATACGACGAATATCTGCCGGAAATTTCCAGCCCGCTTGCTACCGAAAACCTCTTCTTCATCACCACCTCGGCGGGTGACGTCGTCTGCCTCGATGCCGCAACGGGTGAGGTAAAGTGGGAGCAGGAGTTCGACGATGGGTTTAACTCATCGCCCATTCTTGTTGGCACCCGTATCTATTCCATCGATCTCGAAGGCGTGGTACATATCTTTGAAGCAGCGGCGGAGTACAAGCCAATTGCATCCATCGAAATGGGTGAACCCGTCTATGCCACCCCCGCCTTTGTGAATGGCCGCATCTATATCCGCGGAGACGAAAACCTGTACTGTATTGGGAAATAATCGACCTTGGTAATGGCTGACACAATAGACATTCTAGAAATTGATCGGATCATCAATGAAACCGGCCGCGATGCGGCGGCGGTGATCCCGATACTGCAGGCGGTGCAGAAGGAATTTAAATATCTGCCGGAGACCGCGCTGCAACGTATCTGTGAAACCACGGAGATCACCCCCGCGCAAATTGAAGGGGTGGCTTCCTTTTTTCCGCGCTTCCGCCGGACGCCGGTCGGCAAACATATGATCAGTGTCTGCGATGGCACGGCCTGCCATGTGAAAGGCTCGGGTGCGGTGCACGGTTCCGTGTTGCATGAGCTGGGCATCAAGGAGGGGGACACGGATGGCGATGGATTGTTCACGGTCCAGAAGGTGGCTTGCCTCGGATGTTGTACGCTTGCGCCCGCGGTGCAGATTGATGGCGTGACCTACGGCCATGTCCGAACCGATACCGTGTCGGAGATGATTACCGATTTTCTGGAGAACGAAGCCAACCGTGTCCCGCG
This sequence comes from Pontiella sp., assembly GCA_029935255.1. Taxonomy (GTDB): domain Bacteria; phylum Verrucomicrobiota; class Kiritimatiellia; order Kiritimatiellales; family Pontiellaceae; genus Pontiella. Next base: position 3,338 of record JAOZKS010000073.1, on the reverse strand, counting down.
TAAGTTCCAAGGGGCGGAAGATGGCGTTTCGATGGGCGAGGTGCGCGTGGGGCTGGGTTCCTGTTGCGTGGCGGGCGGTAGCGCAAAAATCCGCGATGCGCTGGAGGATGCGCTGGAAGAACTTCATTGCCGGGTGGATATTAAGCCGGTCGGATGCGTGGGCATGTGCCACCGCACGCCGCTGGTGGAGGTGGTGATTCCCGGAGAAGAACCGGTGCTCTATGCCAAGGTGAAACCAGAGGATATTCCTGAAATTGTTGCTCGCCACTTTTGGTCGGACAGCCCTTTCATCAAGGTGCGTGCGGCGGCGGAAAGCTGGCTGAAAAAACTCTATAGCGATGCGGCGCGCAATGTGCCTGAACGCTACGCCATCGATGTGCGCGACGAACCCGTAGCCGATTTCCTGGGCCGGCAGCAGCACATCGCCACCGAGCATTGCGGGGTGTTGAATCCAACGGATCTGGCGGAGTATAAACGGCTCGATGGGTTCAAGGCGCTTAAAACCATTTTCTTTAAGAACGATTCCGAATGGCTGATTTCCGAAATTGAAAAGAGCGGATTGCGCGGCCGCGGAGGCGGGGGCTTCCCGACGGGCCGGAAGTGGGATGTTGTCCGCAAAGCCCCCGGTGAAAAGAAGTATATTATCTGCAACGGCGACGAGGGCGACCCCGGGGCGTTCATGGATCGGATGATTCTGGAATCGTATCCGTATCGGGTGATTGAAGGAATGGTTATAGCGGCGTTCGCGGTGGGGGCAACGGAGGGCATATTTTATATCCGTGCAGAATATCCCTTGGCGCTGAAGCGGATCCGGCAGGCCATTGCCGAATGCGAAGAAACCGGTTTGCTGGGCCATCATATTATGGGCAGTGGGCACTCGCTGAAGCTGACGGTGTTCGAAGGGGCCGGGGCGTTCGTCTGCGGCGAGGAGTCGGCGCTGATTGCCTCGCTGGAAGGACGGCGCGGCATGCCGAACTATCGACCGCCATTTCCTGCCGAAAAAGGGCTGAAGGGCGGCCCGACGCTGGTGAATAATGCGGAAACCTATTCCGTGGTGCCGTGGATTATCCAAAACGGGGCGGCGGAATTTGCCAAGCTTGGAACGGAGCAGAGCAAGGGAACCAAGGTCTTTTCGCTGGCGGGAAAGGTTGAGCGCGGCGGGTTGATCGAGGTGCCCATGGGCATCACCATTCACGAGGTCGTCGAGCAGATTGGCGGCGGGGTTTCCGAGGGACGGAAGTTTAAGGCGGTGCAGATTGGCGGGCCATCGGGCGGGTGCATTCCGGCCTCGCTGGGCGATACCCCCGTCGACTTTGAGGCCCTGAAAGAAGTTGGAGCGATGATGGGATCGGGCGGCTTCGTCGTGCTCGACGACCACGACTGCATGGTGGAAATGGCGCACTACTTTCTATCCTTCACGCAGAGTGAATCGTGTGGAAAATGCACGCCATGCCGCGTGGGAACCAAGCGCATGCTGGAAGTCCTGACGCGCCTGTGCAACGGGCAGGGACGGCAGGGGGATATCGAAAAGCTGGAGCAACTGGCGAAGACGGTGAAGGCGCAGAGTCTATGCGGATTGGGCAAGACCGCACCCAACCCGGTGCTGACCACGATCCAGTATTTCCGAGAGGAGTTCGAGGCGCATATCGATGGGCGATGCCCTGCCGGAAAATGTAAAAAGCTGATTTCGTATTTAATCAACGACGACTGCATTGGTTGCACCAAGTGCGCCGTCGAGTGTCCGGTGGAAGCGATCACCGGCGAACCGTATTCTGTTTTTGAAATCGATCCGGAGCTGTGCGTCCGGTGCGATAACTGCCGGCAGGTCTGCCCGGTGGATGCTGTAATAGTGGAGTAGATATGCCCAATTTATTAATTAACGGACTTTCTTCGAATGTCGATGCCGGGGCCACGGTGCTTCATGCGGCGGAAGGGGTATGCGTCGAGATTCCGACGTTATGCCACCTCAAGAACATGGAGCCGGAAACCTCGTGCATGCTCTGCGTGGTAAAGGATATGGCAACGGGGCAGCTGATCCCGGCCTGTTCGGCCAAGGCGGTCGACGGCATGGAGATCGACACGGAATGCGACGAGGTGCAGGCGGCTCGTCGCGATATTCTAAATCTGCTTTTGAGCGAGCATGTGGGCGACTGCGAGGCACCCTGTACGCGCATCTGCCCGGCGCACCTTGATATCCCACTCATGCTGCGCGAAATCGAACGCGGCAACATGGAGTCGGCGGCTTGGATTGCCAAACGTGATTTGGCGATTCCTGCGGTGCTCGGACACATCTGTCCCGCGCCCTGCGAAAAGGGCTGCCGCCGCGCACAAGTGGATCAGGCGATAACGATTCGGGAGCTGCATCGTACGGAGGGGTCAACGGAGGGGTGGGGGC
>JAOZKS010000073.1:0-933 GCA_029935255.1 Pontiella sp. | reverse complement strand
GCATCGTATAGAGGGGTCAGTCCGGGAATTCGGGAATTCCCGACTTCCCGGACTGACCCCTAAACGGGTGGCGGTGATGGGTTCGGGGGCGGCGGGGTTGGCATGTGCGTGGAAGTTGCGGTTGCTGGGGTATGGGTGCACGGTTTTTGATGAGGCGGATCTGGCGGGTGGAACGTTGCGGGATCATGCGACACTTCCGGTGGAGGTGCTGGATGCGGAGATTGAATCGTTCCGGCAGACGGGGATCGAATTTAAGTTGGGTGGCGCGATTTCTCTGCATGAGATTTTGGAGGAATTTTCTGGGGTGATTTTTGCCGAGGCCAAGTTTTCCGGGAGCCATTTTGCGGATGCGTTCTATGCCGAGGAGCATAGGCTGGCGGTGAAGGCGGTAGCGAATGGCAAGGCGGCCGCGATGGCGCTGGATCTTTTTTTGAAGGGGGAGGCTCCAGGGTGTGGAGAACGCTTTGACTCGAAGATTGGAAAATTACGGGAGAGCGAGCTTGTGGAGCTTTGCAAGAACGCCTCTGCGGGGAGTCGACAGGATGCTGGCGGTACGGAGGCGGCCCGGTGTTTGCATTGCGATTGCCGGAAGCCGGTGAGCTGCAAGTTGCGGAAATATGCGGAGCAGTATGGTGCGAATCAGCGGGAGTTTCCGGCGGACGAACGGGGGCATGTGCAGTTGATTGGTCATAATGAATCGGTGGTGTTCGAGCCGGGCAAGTGCATCAAGTGCGGGTTGTGCGTGCAGCTTACCCAGCGCGCGGGCGAGGTGTTGGGGTTGACGTTTGTGGGTCGCGGTTTTAATACGCAGGTGCAGGTGCCATTTGGTGGGCGTTTGCAGGAGGGCCTGAAACAGGTCGCAAAAGAGTGCGTGGAGGCATGTCCAACCGGGGCTTTGGCCTACAGAAATACGGAAGAAAGTTATATCGTTAG
>JAOZKS010000356.1 GCA_029935255.1 Pontiella sp. | reverse complement strand
GACCTGATGCGCCAGCGCGGGCGGTGCGGCCAATGCGGTGCACGAAGGTTTCGGCTTCGTTGGGGAGATCGAAGTTGATGATGTGGGAAATGTTTTCGATATCGATGCCGCGGGCGGCGAGGTCGGTGGCGATGAGCACCGGCGTTTCGCCGCTTCGGAATTCTTCGAGGATGTTTTGGCGGTGCATTTGTGTCTTGTCGCCGTGCAATACGGCAACGGGAAGTTCGGCTTTTTTCATCCGTTCGGTGAGTAGGTCGGCCCCTCGGCGGGTGCGACAGAAAACCAATACGCGGTCGTAGTCGAGTTGCTTCAAGACCCATTCGAGCAAGGCAAATTTATCGTTCTTTTCCACATAGTAGAGCGTTTTGGAAATGTTCTCTGCGGCAGCGGAAATGGGATCGACCGATAGGTGCAAGGGTTTGCGCAGGAAGCTGCCCGCCAATTTGAGCGCTTCCTGGGGCATGGTAGCGGAAAAGAAAAGCGCCTGACGGGATTGCGGAAGCATCTTGGCAACCTTGCGGATGTCGGGCGCAAAGCCCATGTCGAGCATACGGTCGGCCTCGTCGACCACAAAGACTTCGATCTGGTCGAGCCGGAGTGATTTTCGGGCAATCAGGTCGAGCATGCGGCCCGGGGTGGCCACGAGGATGTCGATCCCCCCGCGCAGGGTTTCGACCTGATTGTCGAACCCCACGCCGCCGTGTACCAGCAAGGTGGTCATCTCGGTGTGCTGCGCGAAGGCATTGATGTTTTTATAAAGTTGGATAGCCAGTTCGCGGGTAGGGGAGAGCACCAGTGAACGAACGCGGATTTCGCGCGCGGCGATCCACGATTCCTGCAGCCGTTGGATGAGGGGGAGTGCGAATGCGGCGGTCTTTCCGGTGCCGGTGCGGGCGCAGCCGAGGACATCGCGACCGGAAATGATTGCGGGGATGGCTTCGGCCTGAATGGGGGTGGGCTCGGCGTAGCCTACATCTTCGATAGCTTGCAGGATGGGGGCGCTTAAGGATAGGTCGGAAAATTTCATAGGGGGCGGAACCTACCGTTCACGTTGGTTTTTGTCAAACGGGGCAAAAAGAAAACCCCGCTGGGTGGCGGGGTTTGCTCGGAGTATTGAAGCTAGCAACAGTTGGGTTTGGGTTCACTTAGGTTGTCGCGTATGCCTCGGTTATATTCATAAGTTGTTATTGGGTTCACTAATGAATACGGAGGCAGGAACCCAGGCGTTACCCAAATAATGATTTTTTTTTCGATTTTCTCTAAAACATCAAAAAACCCTAGTAAAAACGGGTTAAATAAATTCTAAAAAAAAGCAAAAAAATCCAGAGGCTGGAGTTTACAACCTCTGGAAAGCCTGTTTTCAGGAAGATTTTCCTAGAAGCTCAGCGTGCCGCGCAGCCAGAAGACGGTTTCGTCGTTCGTGAGGTTCGTGATGGCATCGTCCTCTTTGATGTAGTAGGCCAGCTTGGCTAGGACATCAAAGTTTTTACAGACGGGGTATTTGGCTTGGAAGTCGAATTCATGTCCGTAGATTCCGGAGAAGCTGGTTGCCGGTGTATTATAGGCGGTGTTGAAGAGGTGATAGACCCCCATGAGTTTGAGTTTTTCGGCCACCATAATTGAACCCTCACCCCAAAAATCAATCAAGCCACTGTTTAATCCGCCACCACCTGTTGACGTTGGGCCGGCAGCAAACTGATCGGCCCAACCGTTGAACTTGTGGGCGGTTCCGTTCAGGGTTTGGAAGTTTTCATTGCCGCCACCGCCGGAGATGTATTCGCTACCTACGCCCACATTAACTTGCTTAATATCCATGTTGAGTTTGAGGTAGCCGTAGTACGCACTGCGCTGGAGACCTGCCGCAGCATCGTAGGCAAATGCATCACCTTTGCCCCAGAACCGTCCACCGTAGGTATCGAGCCTCTCGAGGGCTCCGGGGTTATCGTTCCTCTGCAAGTAGGCGAATGCAGAGGCTTTATTGTTATCACCGAGTTTGTATTCACCATTAAGCATGTGATATTGGCGATTATGATCGGTTGTCCCGAGAATCGTGTTGATGCTGTCTGCGTAGGAATAGAGCAATGTCAGGTTTTCAATCGAGTTGTTTTTCACCAGTCCGGCATTAAAGGACTGCGCGTTGAGACGCCAACCGACGTTTCCGATGAAGCGGGCGTTGTCGAGAATGATTTCTTGGGGACCAATCCGGCCATGCGTGTCATAGCCCGTATAGGCTAGATAGGCCTGATGGAGACGAAAATCCTCGGGGTCTGCGACCACGTCGTAGTTCGGGTTCCCACCGCCGGGATAGCTGTAGTGGTCGTTGATCGGGCCGATATACTGTGCCTGAATCCGCGCATCAAAACCTTCAAAGTTTGCGGTTTGATAGTTGAGTCGGGTGCGCGTCAAGAGTGCGTGGGCTGAGTCGGTTGCGTTTCCGCTTAGATCCGAATATTCATAGCCAATAAGAACTTCGGCACTCAGGGCTCCTTCGTTGAGCTTATTATTTTCAAACCATTCATCGAGCGAAGGCCAGTCCTTATGTCCACCTCCGCCTTCGTTGACTTCAGCGGTCGCGGGTTCCTCGACTTTTGCGGCGTCTTCGGCGATTGCGCCCATGGATATCAATAGTGCTGCTGCAATGATGCGTTTCATCTAATCCCCTTTCGTTAGTTGATGAATATCAAACTAGAAGTTGTACACCCTACTGTTTCGCGCATTGAATGCAAACCCCTCAAAACAGGAAATGTGATAGGAATACTCTGCCATTACTGGGTCTTATAAGAATCAAATCTAAATAAGAGATTTGACATGCCGTGGCTAATAAGTAGGTTTTCGCGATGTTTGGTTCGGATTCCCGAACCTTTGAGTCCTGTCAGGGTGGCCCTGAAGGTTGTTTCTGTTTGGTTATTCCAGCGCGGTGGGTTCAGCGAGTGAACCGGGTGCTGGGTCCGGAAAATGGATAAACAACCTATTCGAATAAGATACACCACCTGTTTCGAGGAATCCCTTTCTTTGGCCCGTGTGCTTCTTCGGCAAGTTTCTTTTCCATCATTTCGGATCGTGAATAA
>JAOZKS010000355.1 GCA_029935255.1 Pontiella sp. | reverse complement strand
CCACGGACGCAACTCTTCGGACAGCTCAAGCGGATTGCCCGCGAGTGGCTGGAAAACTATCTGGTTTGCAAAGGCGGAACCTATCCCGCTCAGCTCATGTTTCAGGAACTGGCGGATATGGCGTGCGATCGAATTACCGCCGGAATCACCAGCGCGATGATGGGCGGTAACTCCATCAAAGCCGTACTCGACCCCTATAATCCGACCGGTTCCACCATCCACGTCAACTTCAACACCTCCAAAACGAGTCGCTGGGAAACCGACTCCCGTAAATGCCACATCAACTGGGTGGTGCTCGATAGCGACTGGGAAGCCGAATTCTGCCGCGTGGCGGAAGCGCATCCCAAGGTGGTCGCCTACGTCAAAAACCATGCCCTTGGGCTGGACGTTCCCTATCGCTACGGCTCCGAAACCCGCCGCTATCGCCCCGACTTCATTGTGCAGATCGACGATGGACACGGCCCGGACGACCTGCTCAACCTGGTCGTCGAAATCAAAGGCTACCGGGGCGAAGACGCCAAAGATAAAAAGCTGACGATGGACACCTATTGGGTGCCCGGCGTCAACCAGCTCAAAACCTACGGACGCTGGGCCTTTGTCGAATTCACCGATGTCTACGAAATGGAGAGCGACTTCGAGGCAAAAGTAGAGGAGGAGTTCGGCAAAATGATCGAAGCCGCTGTTTCGGAAGAGGGGCAACAAGATGACTAATTTCGTCAAAATTAGCCTCTTGACGTTTGGCGGACTGTGGGCGTATGTTACCCGCACATCCCCCCTGAGTGCTTCGGCCTTAGGGCGCAAGGTCGCGCATTTTTGTGCGGCCTTTGCATTTTCTGGGATGCCCTGTGCGAATGGAGGGCGTTCTTAATGAAAACCATCTTCTATATCGACGGATTCAATTTCTACTACAGTGCGGTAAAAGGAACTCCGTTGCGCTGGCTTGATTTTCAAGCTCTGTTTCAACGGGTATTTCCAAAGAATGAAATCGCCGCCATCAAATATTTTACGGCGAAGGTAAACGATAAACCGGACAACCCCGAACAATCCCTGCGCCAGCAGGTCTATTGGCGGGCTCTTCAAACTTTGCCAAACCTTGAAATTCACTATGGGCATTTTCGCACTCGAAAAACTCGCGCCAAAGTAGTTCGTCCCCCTCCGAACACCATCGAGATCTATAAAACTGAAGAGAAGAAAACCGATGTAAATCTCGCATCTCATCTATTGATGGATGGATTCCGTGATCGCTACGACTGCGCCATCGTTATTTCTGGCGACTCCGATCTTGTGACCCCCATTCAGATGGTGCGCAATGAACTCAAGAAACCCATTGGCGTGCTTAACCCGCAACGACTCTCTGGCCCGGACAGACGGGCGGAGCGAAAAAGCGCAGGGCTCAAACATGCCGCTTCTTTTTATAAAAAGGGGGTAACGTGGGCACAGTTGGAAAAATCGCAATTCTCCGATCAAATTAAAAATACCCACGGGATCATTCATCGACCCGAACGATGGAGGTAGTCTGCATGTTGAAAATAGGAATTGAAAAATGAGTGCTGTAAAATATCACGTGGGTAAATTCCCGCCGCAGAAATTGGATTTAGAGAGATTGATTCCGTTGATCGGGCCGGCAAATGCTGCTGTGGCTCGTTACGACGGGGTGTTGCTCGCGGTTCCAAATGCCAGTGTTCTTTTGAGTCCATTAACCACTCAGGAAGCCGTGCTTTCTTCTAAGATTGAAGGCACTCAAGCCACCATGGGCGAGGTGTTGGAGTTTGAAGCCGGAGGCAAAACAGTTCCCGAAGAAAAACGAGCGGACATTAACGAAATTCTTAACTACCGCAAAGCAATGCGCCACGCGGAGACGCGATTGAAAGATCTACCGCTTTGTCAACGGGTCGTGAAAGAAGTCCATGCGGTTTTAATGGATGGAGTTCGAGGACACGGGAAGGCTCCGGGAGAATATCGTCGAATCCCAAATTGGATTGGGCCGGAGGGTTGCTCCGTTGAGCAGGCACGTTTCGTTCCGATTTCTGCGGGGGATTTGGCGGATGGAATGGGTGCGTGGGATCGTTATGCGAATGGGGAAGCCATGGATCGGTTGCTTCAACTGGCCATCCTTCATGCGGAGTTTGAAGCTCTGCATCCTTTTTTAGATGGCAACGGGCGGTTGGGGCGAATGTTTGTACCTCTGTTTATGTTCCAAATGGGGCTTATTCACAGGCCGACATTCTATATCAGTGCTTATTTTGAGGCGAACCGGGAAGAGTACTATAATCGCCTGCTCGCGGTTTCTCGTGATGACGATTGGAGCGGATGGTGCGAGTTTTTTCTGAAGGCCGTCCAGCAACAGGCGGAGCAGAACCTAGAGAAAACGAGTGCGGTTCTCTTGTTATACAACACCATGAAGTTGAAGATGGCGGAGTTGACACGCTCTCAATACGCCATTCATGCATTGGATTGGATTTTTGAGCAACCCATTTTTAACAGCTCGGATTTTATGCGTGCTTCCGGGATACCAAAGGCTACCGCCGCTCGTATTTTAAAAGTATTAAAGGATGAGAGTGTTTTACAAGTTTGGGTTCCTGGGCGCGGGAAAAAGGCGGGCGTTTATGGATATGGAGAATTGTTAAACGTGGCAGAAGGGTATGATGCATTTTAGACAACACAATATATTGCGATTGAAAAATGAAGAAAGCACTAGATGTAGTGGTTTTTTGTGTTGTGTCTCACGTATGCACGACAAAGCCCGTTGTGTCTCATAAAACGGGGAATATGAGACACAAGCTGTTTTGTGTCTCATGTATGCACGACAAAGCCCGTTGTGTCTCATAAAATGAGAAATATGAGCGACAAAATTTTATAGGAGCAGAAAACATGGCAGCACGAAAAAAGACGAAGACGAAGAAAAAGATTGAGACGCTCACGCATGGCGATGCGTCGCGCAAGAATATCCCCACCGCTGAATATCAGGCGATGCTCGAAAAGGAGCATGCCGATCCCATGATGGCCGCCTACGAACGGCGCAACAAAGATCTCGATCCACAGCTCATCTGGCGCGGTAAAGATGTGCAGGATTGGT
>JAOZKS010000072.1 GCA_029935255.1 Pontiella sp. | reverse complement strand
ACGATACGCCGGGGCGGGACGGCGAATTCCACTATGAACTCTACAACGTTAAAATCGATCCCGGCGAAAACCACGACCTCGCCCTATCCCGGCCCGCCAAAGCGGCCGATCTGCTGGCCCAAATCAAGGCATGGCACAATCACGAGCATTGGGAGCGGAGTGTGGGTGTGATCAAACGAACGGATGACGACGATATCTCAAAGCCGCCCTATGCGTATCTGGACAACCGCGCCCTGCTGGCCAGCTACACCGTTAATGGGGCTGCTCTGGATATTTCATGGGGCGATTATCTGGGGTTTGATGCCTCCACGCTTTATAGCAAGAGCAACTTGTTGGACGCGGCATGGACGTTGGAGTATACTGGAGAAACCAACAATACGCTGTCTATGTCTACAGACAAAGCGTTCTATAAAGTGGAGTTGGGGAATCTTGAGGCGGAAATTAAATAAAGGCATGATGAAACTAGAAAAATCAAAAGTTCTCCGGAATTCCTTATGGCCTTTCACAACAAAACGTGTAGCACCGCTTCACCTGACCGAAGGGAGGGAAAGCGGTTCGGCAGCTCGACTCTCTTTGCGCAAGAAATCGTTTTTCACCCTATCGGGCGATAAAACGATGCTACACCGTTCGCTCGGGCAAATAATCGGGGTAGGTCTGCTGGCGATTATCGCATGTCAAGCCACGGGAAAACCGGAAGCCGCTCCCATGAACATTCTCTTCATTGCGGTGGATGATCTCAAGCCGGTGCTTGGATGCTACGGCGACACGCTCATCAAAACACCAAACATAGATCGACTCGCAGAGTCCGGAACGGTCTTTCTGAACAACCATTGCCAGCAGGCCGTTTGCGGGCCGAGCCGCGCGAGTCTAATGACTGGGTTACGGCCGGATCATACCCGGGTTTGGGATCTGAAGACGCGGATGCGCGACATGAATCCGGATGTCCTTTCACTGCCGCAATACCTCCGCAGCCAAGGGTTTGAAACCGCCGGAACGGGAAAAATATACGATCCGCGCTGCGTCGATAAGCAACTCGACAAGCCCTCGTGGTCGATCCCCTTCTCCAAGCCCGACCGGTTGCCAAACGATCCGGAGTTCGGAAAAGCGGTGCTTGGGGCCTATCACGGCAAAGAGGTGCGCGAGCTCTTTGGGCAGGCAACCGAACAGGGCCTAACCAAATACGCCGATATCAAGAAGTTCCTGCTGGAGCACGATGCGTGGCCGGTTGTCGAATCCGCCGATGTGCCGGACGGTGCCTACACCGACGGGGCGATTGCCACCGAAGGCATCCGGCTGATGGGCGAACTAAAGGAAAAGGGCTCTCCGTTTTTCCTGGCGGTCGGTTTCAAGAAACCGCACCTGCCGTTTGTCGCTCCTTCCAAATATTGGAACCTCTACAACCGGGAAGGTTTCAACGTTGCCCCGTTCCAGCAAAAGTCGAAAAAGGGAGTGGATCTCGCCTATCACACCTCCGGGGAGCTGCGCACCTATGGAGGTGTTCCGGACTTCGAGAGCTATTCGACCGATGCAAAAAAACACATGGCCGAAGAAAAGCAAAAGGAGCTGATGCATGGCTACTATGCCTGCGTCTCCTACATTGATGCTCAGGTCGGCCGCCTGCTCGACGAACTCAAGGGGCAAGGGCTCGATAAGAACACCGTTGTTGTCTTGTGGGGCGACCACGGTTGGCATCTCGGCGACCACGGGCTGTGGTGCAAGCATACGAATTTCGAGCAGGCCACCCGCTCACCGCTGATTTTCTCCTCGCCGGATGTTTTAACCACCGGAAAGACGCAGTCGCCAACCGAGTTTGTCGACCTCTTTCCGACCCTGTGCGAGCTGGCCCATGTTCCCGTCCCGAAAAACCTGGATGGCGTGAGTTTGGTTCCATTGCTTAAAAACACCAAGGCCTCGGTCAAGGAATATGCCGTCAGCCAGTGGCCGCGCGGAAAGACGATGGGGTATGCGATCCGCGATTCACGCTATCGTTATGTGGTCTGGCTTAATGGCAAGAGTACCCAAGCGTATGATCCGGAAAAAGTGGTCGGCCGCGAGCTCTATGATTACCAAAAGGATCCGCTGGAAACCATCAACAGGGCTGATGCGCCCGGGTACGCACCGGTCGTTCGGAAAATGAACCGCCAACTGCGGGAATTTTTTAAGGCGCAACCATGAGGATCTGGATTTTCACCATTCTGGGTTGGGCACTATGTCTCAGCTCGCAGGGCGGCAAGGTTCCTTCGGGCGGCGAGGGAATTGAATTTGATCGGCCGTTTCTGGAGTGGCGGGTCGGCGGGGCTCGGAGAGAGGTTGCCGAGATGTTTCCAATCAAGGTCTCCGGCACTTCGTTTAAACAAGCATTGCAACTGGAAATTAAGGAACGTACGGAGCGGCCCTACGATCTCCAGATGGGGGGGCAGATCAAGGGGCAGATCGCAAAGGGCGATGTCCTGTTGCTTTCTTTTTATGCCCGATGTCTGGAATCGTCCGACGAATCGGCGCTGGGGCGTTTTACCATTGCCGGGCAGGCAAAAGATTCCCATCGTCCGATAGTGCTCTTTAACAAAACGGTTTCCATCGGCGGAAAGTGGAAGCATTTCCTGATTCCGTTCACCGCGCCGAATCACAATCCTGAGGGCTGTTCGATGGGCTTTCGGCTGGGGGGCGCCAAGCCGCAGACCTTGCAATTCGGTGGCTTTACCGTGCTGAACTATCGGCAAAAACGGCCGATCGAAAGACTGCCGCTCACCGAGACCATCTACGACGGCATGGCTCCCGATGCGCCGTGGCGCAAGGTGGCCAAGGCCCGTATTGAAGAGCACCGCAAGGAAGACCTGCGTATTGTAGTAGTAGATAAATATGGCCATCCGGTTGCCGGCGCGAAGGTGCATGCTGAACTCAAAAACCATGCCTTTGGCTTTGGGGTGGCGGCCGGAGTGAACGTTATGTTTGATCCGAAGAAACCGGAGCAGTCTCAACACTATCAGGATGCCGTTGAGGATCTCTTTAATAAGGCCGTGTTTGAAAATCGGATGAAGTGGAAATTCTATCGGGACAACGATGCCCAGCTTGAAGAGGCGATGGCCTGGTTCGGGGAGCGCAATATTCCATTGCGCGGCCATGTAATGGTCTGGCCGGCTTGGCGACGCCTGCCGTATGGAATGGAAGAGGAGTGGGGAACAAAAACCAACGAGTTTCGCCGAGTCATCGAAGAGCGTGTTCAAAAAATGGCCACGGCCTATCCCGACACGTTTGCGGAGTGGGACGTGGTGAATGAACTGTATTCCCAGCATGAATTTGTCGATCTATATGGCAAGGAAGTAGTGGTCGACTGGTTTCGCATGGCCAAGGAGGCCAACCCCGCCTTTAAACGTTATATCAACGACTATGCCATTCTGTCGGGCTACGATCAGGTGCATCAGGACAACTACCACGAATGGATCGGCTACCTGCTGGAGCAGGGGGCGCCGCTGGACGGCATCGGCCTGCAAGGCCATTTTCGTGCGCCTGTTCCGCCGGAGGAAATCCTGCGCCGCCTCGATCGCTTTGCCGAACACGGCCTTGAAATGCAGATCACCGAATTTGATTTCGAGGAAACCGACGAGCTCCTGCAGGCGCGTTTCACGCGCGACTTCATGACCGCAGTATTCAGCCACCCGCAAACCACCGGCATCATGACTTGGTGCCTCTGGGAGGAGGCCGCATGGAAGCCCAGCGCCGCCTTTTATTCCAGCGATTGGAAAAAGAAACGCATCGCCCATGCCTGGGAATATATGATCGAGAAGGAATGGCACACCGATAAAACCGTTGCGACGGCGGAAGATGGGACTGCGCAGATCCGCGGTTTTCTCGGCGATTACGAAATCAACATTATCTCCCCGGCAGGTCGGAAAAAGAAAACCTCGTTTACGTTGGAAAAGGGCGAGGCTGCCGTGACGGTACAGATGTAGTTCTATTTATTCACTATAACATTCTCTATAAAACCCTTGACTAATGTAACCGTTTTCATTTATAAAGGGTTCTGGTTGGAAGGGGCTATGGTGGTACCTTTCATATATTGCCGCGAATCGGTTACATGATTAAAGCTAAAGGAGTGAGGATGAAACGAATGGTATCAGTCATAATGGTTGCGGGAATGGTTTCTGCAGCATCAGCCGTCAGTCTGATCAATACTGACTTTACATCCCCATATATCGACGGGGATCTGGCAGGGCAGACAAACTGGCTGGCCATGCCGGAAACGGGCATCCAGGCCTTTAGTGTGGATGCAACCGCAGGGGTGGCCGATACAGCACCTTTCGCAGGCAGCTTCAACACGACCAATGGAAACTACGTCTATCTCAGCCCCTCCAATGCAGTGGGCAACGTGGTCGATGACGAATGGACGGGTTCGATGGACTTCTCGCTGTCCACGACAAACGCCGATGGCTGGGTGATAGGAACGCAGGAAATCTTTGACATCGGTTTGACCCCCGATGCGACCAATAAACTTAGTTCCGCAGACGCCGGCGACGTGCACATGCACTTGCGCTGGCATAATTCCGGCGCCGTGTGGGCCACTCTGAGCAAAGCGGCCCGCTTCCGTACGCTCGGCGCACTGACGGATGCACAGCTAGGCTGGGATCCGACAAACACCACCAACACGCCTAATTTATCAACCGACAAACTGAACCTGACGTGGACCATCCGCAAGACGCGCACGGATAACACCTATAGTGCGGTTGCCGTTCTTTCCAATACCGTTACCGGAGCCTCATCGGTATTTGATCCGGACTTTCATGCTCCGACTCCAAACTTGAACTATGTCGTGAATACCAATGCCTATCCCGCATCGAACCTGACGTTCGCAATGGGGCACCACTCCAGTGCCGACGGCGATGGTACCGCACCTATGATCGACATTGCGATTGACTCGTTGGTCGTTGATCAGACGAGTGGCGTGGCACCGGTTCTGGAAGTTCCGACCCTTTCGGCCACCAGCGGAAATACCTTGGTTGAACTTTCATGGACGCTTTCGCCCGATGCAACCAGCTATGATGTCCAGAGAGCTCTCGTATCCGGCGGCCCCTACAGCTCCATAGGAACCACGAACGGTCTCGGCTATGCGGATACCGGCGTAGTGAACAACACGGTCTACTACTACATCGTTACCGCCAGTTCCGCAGGCGTGGCGGATGCCGACTCCAACGAAGTCGTCGGCGAGCCGCAGTCCGCACAAACCGGCAGCATTATCGACACGCATTTCAAGGCGGTCGAGGGGTATGTGAACGCCGATCTGGACGGACAGTCACGTTGGAAGTGGGCCACGGACACCGGGGAGGAGGGCTTCATGGTGACGGATGCCGCGGGATCGGGATTTGCCGATACCACCCCCTTCACGAACAGCTTCGATACCCTTCTGGGCAACGATGTCTACTACAACACCCTGATGTCCAACAATGTGGATGATGAATGGAACGGAACGGTAAACTTCACGCTTTCGATCGAACCCTACGCAGGGCTGACGGTAACCAACATCAACGATTTCTATGACGAGACGGGAACCAATCTTATTGAAACGGTGACCAACTGGTACGACATCGCCGGTGTCGGCTATTACGACATCTTCCACATGGGCCTGACCGACCAGAACACAAAGGATACCGGCCTGGCCGTCAATCAAAACGACGATGTGGATGTCATCGTTCGATTTAAAGCCTCCTTCGGAGATTTGGCCGTGGAGCTTAGCGACACGGGGATCTCCGTGGAAATGAAGCATGAAGATGCCGGTTGGGATCCAGATTGGGATGATTCGTCCAATACCAATGGTCCCGATTTCGAGACCGATGAATTAACCGTGGCATGGCAGATGCGCAAGACCTATGACGGCTACGCGATGAAGGCTGATCTAATCGCCGGAACCACGACCAACCTGGGCATTTGGCAGACGACGGCGAAATCGCCCGACGCATATGCCGCCGATCTGGTCATGTTTGGCCTGAACCACAACCATGAAGCGGATAGGGGTGGTGAAGTAGACCAAAACAATGGTGTGCAGGTGACCATCGACTCCCTTTCGCTCGCGGTGAGCAACAGCGCTCCGCCCCCCATGGTCGCACCGACAGGTCTGCGGGGACAAGGTGCAGAGGCCTCCGCGATCCTGAATTGGGATATAAGCTTATTTACCGAGACCTTCTCGGTGTATCGCTACGATTCCAATGTAGGTGGTTCTTTCGTCATCTTGACCAACGGCTTGGATGCTCTAACCTACACGGATACCGGGTTGGTTAACGGAACGACCTACTTCTATACCGTGGCCGCCGAGTATGGCGTACACGGCGAAGTGGAAACGGATCGCTTGCCGGTTCGTCCGCTGGGCAAGGCCACGGTCGTTTCGTGGGGATACGGCATTCTTGCGGGCGGTGGCAGGGTTCAATTCTCCTATTCGGATGTCACGGTGAGCAATATAATCAATAGTATTGGTGCCGCAACGGGCGGAGCGGTGTATGAAGCCGAGGATGTCGATTCGAATCTTGCTCCGCTGCTATATAGCATCACGCAGCTGGACGACTCCCTCGGTAGCGCGTACTGGGCCCAGCGTCAAATCAACTCTCCTTCGCCCTTTAACACGCTGAAGCTCAATTGCAGAGAGGATGCCGGAGCGGACATACACTCTTCATTGAGCTATATAGAGCAAGCCGAGTTCTCTGGAGGAAATGCCCTGGATCTGACCGCCGAGACGCATTCCATGGAAGCACAAGTCGATAATACGGGTGGCGTCATTGGTGGGGTTCACTTCGCCATCCGCAATGGGACGCAGTGGTATGTCAGCGAGTCGCTCTTCCCTGACGGGGGCACCGTTTCCGTTCCTGATATGACTGTGGAGAAGTGGACATCGCTCACCGAGGCGACTATGGCCTCAACCAACATGATGACGGTGATCGGTGAAACCTATGCGGTGGTGGCGGGTTTGAACAATGTCACCGCATTCGGCGTCTTTGCCGACCATGTGGATCAGATAGACGTGGAAGGGTTCAAGGTGATTGCCGGCGAGACCGCAACCTCGTTGCAGCTGTGGACGGATGGGTTCGAGATCTACAACGATGATGCGGACGGAACCAACGACTACGACCTCGATGGTGTCAACAACGTGCACGAATGGGGCACGATGGGTGATCCGACCGACGATGCCGACAATGGCCGCCCAACCAGTCTGCTGGGTCTGGATGGAACCGGAACCAACCTCGTCTATATCTATCCGCGCCTCGAAAGCACGGACCGCCCGACCTATACGGTCTTGGATAATGAAAATCTGGTCTATACGGATTTTGTGGAGGCAACGGACGTAGTCGAATCGGGTGCCGGCCTCTGGGATACGAACAATCCGGGCTTGGGTCTTGAAGCCGTCACCAATCTGGTGCCGGTCGATGTGAACGCCAAGTTTATCGGTCTGGAAATCACGGAATAGTACGTAAACAACTTAAATCCTGAAGCCCCTCGCCGGGCTTCGGGATGGAGTGTTTCACTTTCGGATCGCCCTACGAAATCAACATTATCTCCCCGGCAGGTCGAAAAAAGAAAACCTCGTTTATGTTGGAAAAGGGCGAGGTTGCCGTGACGGTACAGACGTAGTTCATTCCGGTTTAATAGCCGTGCGCGGCGGGCGTATAGCCGCGTTCATTGAGCACGGCATAGAGCTTTTCAGCCGTTTCGGGATCCTGATCGTACCCCCCGAACCAGAACTGCATGCTCGTGTTGTCCTGCATGCCGTCGAGAATATATTCAAGCATGGCGGCCTCGTCAGCAAAGTCGCCCCAGACTTTGGTTTCGGGAACGGTATGAATATTTTTGCAGAGGTGCGGAGCGATTACGCCGCGGCCGGAAAACTCGCGGATGATATCGCGCGGGTCGGTCGGGCCGCCGAGGGTCCAGTTGTAGGCGCGCACATTGCGGACAGCCTTAATGTTGTCGAAGTGCTCCGGCATCCAGGTGCAGGAGTGATAAATCAGCGGACCGCACGTGTCGGCGATCATGTTGACGTACGGGATACTGAACTCCATGTGCATTTCGGGCGACACCAGCGTGAGCGTATCGTCGGAGCAGAGCGTGCCCTCGTGGTTGTTCCAAATCAGCGGGAAGCAACAGCCGTTGAGTTTTTCTCCCGCGACCTCGCGCATGGCCCTGATAAATTCGATTTCATACTCGGCAATCTGCTTGAGCATCGCTTTGATTTCGTCGGGATATTCGAGCAGGGCAATGTAGAGGCCCTGTCCGCAGACGAGTTCGGCGATGCCGAGAGGGGACTGGATATCCGGCTCGCGGATCTTTACGCCTTCGGGCAGGTTTTCGGCCATCTGTTTGATGTTGTTCAGAATTTTCCCGGTATAGCCCGACCAGACATCGGGCGGATCGAGCACAAAGTTCTCTTCGTCCGCGTCGAAAATCGGATCGGCCCAGATCACATTTTCAGAGGTGTGGATTTTCGGGCATCCCAGCCCTAACGGAAAGATACAGGTGGTATTGTCCGGCACATCGAGCGAACGTTCCGGTGTCCAGTCAAAATAGGTTAGCGCATTCAGTTTATCCGAAGCGGTCTGTTCGGCGTTGAACGAGTAGGTGCAGTTTTTCCTGGACGGATTGTTAAAGGCATCCATCAATTGGGCTTTCATTTTTTCACGCAAGGGGTTCCTCCTTGGCAGGTTGGTAGCGAATTCTTAATTCAGGTTGCTTGTTCAATGTTGCATAGCTGTTGTCGGCATCGGCAGGATCATTTTCCCCTGTGGCCGGCGGGGCAAAGATGTGAAGGGTGGTCGGTCCCGGCTGCGCAAGCGCTTGAGTCCAGAATGCCGGCATCAAATCAACACCTGTCGTGTTTGATGCCTTATAGAACCACATGCCGTTGACCTCGATCATAAGGTTGAGTGGTTCGTCTGTGTAGAGTTCGAAAAAAACCGGTTGCTTCTCAAGGACGACCTCGATGGCGAAACCCTCGGCATCCTCGGATCCACCCCACCGCAGGGTGGTCGGAAAGACTTTCTCGTCTTCCGCGAGAAGTGTCGGGTTGAAGTGCTTTCGGTGGATGATGTCGCGATAGACCCCCAGCACCGGTTGTTCAATTCCAATGGTGGGGTTGTTCGGATCTTCCCGTTCCAGTCCGAGGCGTCCACGATCACGGAAT
Organism: Pontiella sp.; assembly: GCA_029935255.1. Taxonomy (GTDB): domain Bacteria; phylum Verrucomicrobiota; class Kiritimatiellia; order Kiritimatiellales; family Pontiellaceae; genus Pontiella. Next base: position 914 of record JAOZKS010000072.1, on the reverse strand, counting down.
TGGTACATCGTGACGCTGTTGTAGAAATCGCACTCTCCGCTTTCGATGTCTGCATAGAAATCGGATACCTGTTGCGCCTGCTCAATACCGCCTGTCACATCGCCGTCGGCATTGAGTTCGCACAGCGCGGTGGGTTTTTTCGCCCCTTCATTCACGTGGGCAAAGCGCTCGAAGGATCGCCGGTTAAAGTCGTGAACCTCGTCCGTGTTGTAGCGGAAATGGTTAATCACGCCCGGTTCGGCGATGTCGTTCGGCCAGGTCCAATGCAAGGAGAGATATCGATCGACCGACCAGACATCCGCAACACGGATGGCCTCGGCAAACTCGGCTTCGTATTTCACCTTTTCCGTATCGGTGGCATCCGGGCCGCTGGCGATTCCGGTGGTGCAGAGGATGGTGATTACGTTGGGCGCTTCCTTCTTTAGGATCGTGTGGAAATGCACAAAAAAATCGGCCACCTGCTGATAGCTGTAGCGTTTGTTGTTGGTGAACCAGGTGCCGGTGGCTTCGTGGTTGATGCGCAGGCGCATACGACCGAACGGCTTGAGTTCCCGGGCAATCTGGATGAGGTGCTCGTCCGTCACGCCGCAGTCGATTGTTAGAGTCAGGGAGATATCCTGACCGTGCCGTCGGATGTCGCGCATGGATTGGAAGGGTTCGCCGTCGGTATTCCCGTTCGGGCCGCCTTCGTAGGGAAAATAGTCGTCGTAGGGATAGCCCCATGCATTGCTCTTGTCCGTACTTTCAAATACGGAACTGGCGCGGTTGGGCCAGCCCTCGTCATTTGGAAAGTAGCAATACATCAACTGGATACAGCGGTGCGGGCGGCCCAGCTTTTGCAGGATATAGTCCTGATTTACATATTCGCCGCGCTCGCTGCCGTCGCCCAGATCGACTGCGCAAGGGGCCGGTCC
>JAOZKS010000354.1 GCA_029935255.1 Pontiella sp. | reverse complement strand
GGGTGGTGCACTTTGAACCGACCGCAGGTGGTGCATTTTAATCGACCGGTGACAAATGGCGGCGGGGTCAAGTTTGGATATTAGGTGATTGGTAGCTGAGTACCTATGATTAAAATCGAGTCTCGATCTGTTGGTTGTTTTGGGATTCAACCTAAGCTTCGTTCAATGCGTACATGGACGGCTTTTGCGGCGGCATCGGGAACCTGCCAGTCCCGCGCGGTGCGGTAGCCCGGAACCCAGATAATTTCATCGCGACATACCACGACTGGAATGGAGGAGCGTTGCGCGCGCGGGATTTTTTGGTCGGTCAGGATATCCTGAAGCTTGCGGCTGCCCTCCATGCCCAGCGGGGCAATGCGGTCGCCCGGTTGGATGTTCCGCACTTCGATCGGCGAATCGCCTACCTTATTAGCATCGAACGAGGCCTCTGCGGGAAGCATTCCTGCGCATTTCCCGTGATCCACTCGCCAGCCTGTTCCTGTTTCGGTAGTGAGGTCCCACGAGGTTTTTTGCGGAGGAGTGCCTTCCTCGAATCGAGGCTGGCCATATTCCACCACTACACGTTGATACGTATTCAGTTCAAAAATGGTGGTTCCCTCTCCCTCGTCCATCCGTTCAAGAATCTGCTCCACCGCATCAAAAGCAACGCCTTCCGCGCCATGATCAAACAACCACTTTCGCAAGGTCCGTCTTTTGGCCGCGAGCGGTAAATCGGCAATCGGCAATCGGCAATCGGCAATGAACGACTCCATCCATGCATTTTCTTCCCGTAAAATATCCATCGTCCGCAGAAGCGTCCCCCGGATATTTGGATTGAGCTCCTTTTCAAGCAGGGGGAGAATGGTGTGGCGTACGCGATTACGCAGAAACGTCTCGTCGGAGTTGCTTGCATCTTCCCGCCACTCGAAATCGTTTTCTCTTAACCATTGGAGAATCTCGGAGCTGGGAATCCCCAGCATCGGGCGAATAATCTGCAGCGGTCCCACGGATTGGGAAAACGACATTCCGCTCAGCCCGTCGGTTCCTGCACCGCGCGCGAGTTTCAGAATAAAGGTTTCGACCTGGTCGTCCGCATGGTGGGCGAGGGCAATGACGGCATTTTCGAACTCCGCAAAAAAATCGTGTCGCGCCTGCCGTGCCGCCATTTCAAGTGAAAGCCCGTCGCGTTCAGCCAGCTCCTGAACATTCACCGATTCAACAACGATAGGAAGTTTAAGTTCATCCGCCAGTTCGCGTACGAAGCGTTCATCGCGATCAGACTCCGCACCGCGCAGTTGGTGGTTGAGGTGTGCGATCGTGACGGGAACATTAAGTTGATATAGCGCGTGCAACAGTGCCACCGAATCCGCACCGCCCGAAACCCCGGCGACCACGTTCGCCCCCTTGGGAATCAGCCCATGGCATTCAATTGCCTTGCGGATGGTTTCGGTAAAGTTCACACGCCAAAGCGGCTAGCCTTCCGCGCCGCAGCACTTCTTGTATTTTCGTCCGCTACCGCAGGGGCAGGGGTCGTTACGGCCCACCTTTGGGCCCTCGTTCCGGATCGGCACGGCGGCTTTTGGGGCTTGTGCTTGCGGGAGATCCATGCCGGGTGGCGGCGCGCCTATCGGGGCACGTTGTTGCTGCGGTCGACCGGCGGCTTGTGCCGTAGCGGCGGCGAGTGCGGAAACCTCATTATGCACCTGCATGCCGGAGAGCGACTGGAAGAATTCCTCCATTGCATCCACCGAGGTGGCGGTGCGGAACATGGAGGTGGAGATCTCTTCATAGATGCGGTTCATCAGATCCATAAAGAGGTGGTAGGCCTCGCGTTTGTATTCCACGATCGGGTCGCGCTGGCCGTAGGCCACCAGACCAATGCCTTCGCGCAGGGCATCCATGCTGCGCAGGTATTCCTGCCAGTGTTCATCCACCGCTTGCAGAATTAACTGCTGTTCCAAGCGCTTGAGCGCTTCAGGATTTTCATGGCCCGCTTTCAGGCCATAGGCATGTTTCACGCGGTCGAGAACAAGATCGGTCAGGGTGTCGAGGGTCTTTTCCTCGGGTAGATCGCTCTCGCGCAGTCCAAGTGGGAAGGTGGTGTTGGTCCAAAGGATGAATTCCTTGTATCCCGCTTCACTTTTCGATGCGGCGGCATCCTGAGCACGGTTGGAGATGGCCTCTTCGACGGCATAGTAGAGTTGTTCTCGTGGATCTTCGCTTTGTAGCGTTTCGGAGCGGAATCCGTAGATTTTTTCGCGCTGCTTGTTCATTACATCGTCGTATTCAAGCGTGCGCTTGCGCATGGCGAAGTTTTGCTGTTCCACACGGCGCTGGGCGGTTTCAATGGACTTGTTCAGCCAGGGGTGTTCGAGCACCTCGCCTTCTTCGATGCCTAGTTTTTCCATGATCGACGAAATGCGGTCGGAGCCGAACAGGCGCATGAGGTTGTCTTCGAGCGAGACATAGAAGCGCGAGATTCCCGGGTCGCCCTGCCGAGCGCAGCGACCCCGCAGCTGACGGTCGATCCGCCGCGATTCATGGCGCTCAGAGGCGATTACATAGAGGCCGCACGGTTTTTCTTCGAGCAGCTTGCCCAAGGGGGTTCCATCGATTTTTGTGGAGAGCGACATCTGCGACTTAATGTCTTCGTCTTTCAAATAAACGACACCTTCGCCTAGTTTAATGTCGGTTCCGCGGCCGGCCATGTTCGTGGCAATGGTTACCGCGCCGGGCTGTCCGGCATTCGCAACAATTTCGGCCTCGCGGGCGTGGTTCTTCGCATTGAGGACGTTATGCACAATATTTTCACGGCGTAGCATGCGGCTGAGGAGTTCGGAGGTTTCCACGGCCACCGTGCCGATGAGAACGGGTTGCTTTCGGGTGTTGGCCGCCTTGATTTCGTCAAGAACCGCCTTGAACTTTTCGCGTTGGGTCTTGTAGATCTGGTCGTTGAGGTCGACGCGGCGCACGGGGCGGTTGGTCGGGATCACCATTACGTCGAGGCTGTAGATCTGGTGGAACTCGTCGGCTTCCGTCTCGGCCGTTCCGGTCATGCCGGAGAGCTTGTCGTACATGCGGAAATAGTTTTGGATGGTGATGGTGGCGAG
>JAOZKS010000071.1 GCA_029935255.1 Pontiella sp. | reverse complement strand
GTTTGTCCGAGAAGTCGAAGAGGCAGATAGCGGGCAGCTATTCGATCTGAGAAAATCACTAATATAATAGGACTGACACCACAGCCCTTACTGGTTTTATCAATAAAACACCTTCCAAAGAAAGAGTCCTTGGGGCTGGGCGGTTTGGACTTTGGCGGTGCGCTTGCCGTGGTCGAGGATGTCGAGCACGGCTTCGGGTTCGAGGCGGCCCATCCCAACGTGGATCAGGAATCCAGCAAGACCGCGCACCATTTTATAGAGAAAGCCGTTGCCCTGCACTTCCAGCGTGATATCGGCTCCGTGCTTGCGAACATGGAAGGAGTGGATGGTGCGAACCGTGCTTTTAATGGGTACTTTTCGGTTGGCGGCGAAGGGGGCGAAGTCGTGCTCGCCCACCAGCAACGCAGCGGCAGTGCGCATCTTTTCAATATCCAGCGGGCGCCCTTCCTGCAACCGGTAGAGCCGTTTCGTGGGAGGAACGATCAGACCGTTATAAATGAAATATCGGTATTCCTTCCCCACCGCACTGAAGCGTGCGTGAAAATCGGGGGAAACTTTATCGAGCGTTAAAATCCGAATGTCGCGGTCGATCTGCGCATTAATACCGCGTTGGAAATAGTTGGGGTCTTTAAGCGGCTTCTCTAAATCAAAGTGAGCCATCTGTGCGCGGGCATGCACCCCTGTATCGGTGCGACCGGACGACTCAAGCCGCACATGCTTCTGGCAGGTCATTTCCGCAAGCAATCGCTCGATCTCGCCCTGCACCGTCCGATGGCGGGGCTGCACCTGCCATCCGGAATAGTTCGTGCCGTCGTAGGCAATCTTCATTTTATAGCGTGTGGGCATTGGATGAATGTCGAATATCGAACCTGGAATGTCGATGGTTGAAGCAAGGATTCTCAACGCGGCGGCGGAGCGGTTTCCGCCTTAATCCATTCGAGGAAATCAGAATTTCCGTCGGCGATGGGCAGGCAGGCGATGGCGGGACAGTCGTAGGAGTGGAGTTCTTTGATGCGGTCGATCAGTGCGGTTTTTCGAGTCTGGGAGGTTTTTAAAATCAGAGCAATCTCCTCTCCCTCGCAGACCGTTCCTTCCCACCAATAGATCGAGCCGATTGGCCCCAGCATATTCGCACAGGCGGCGAGGCGCTCCTCCACCACCGTTCTGGAAATCACCTTTGCTTCGGCTTCGTCCTTCACCGTTAGATAAACAAAAAAGGTTTCCATCACTCGTTTCTCCATTGCCCCTCCGTGCCGGGGAAGAGCCAGTCGGCTTCGGGCACGCCCCATGCATTGGGCGGATAGGTATATGGTTTGAGTTGATCAAGATTTTCAAGGATGGGCTGTACCACGCGCCATTCGGCTTCGACTTCATCGGATCGGGTGAAGAGCGTGGAGTCGCCATGGAGGGTGTCGAGCAGCAGGCGCTCGTAGGCCTCGGGCAACGATTTATTCCACGTACCGGAATAGGAAAAGTCCATGTTCACATCTTCGACGACGAACCGCATACCCGGCCGTTTGGTGCCGACTTTCAGGAAAATCCCTTCGTCGGGCTGGATGCGGAAGATGAGCGTGTTGGGCGCGATCCGGGTGATATCGCACACATCCTCTTCGCATTCGACATGCTGGAAGAGCTGGAGCGGCGGAACCTTGAACTGCACGGCAATTTCGGTGGCCTTCTTGCCCATACACTTTCCCGTGCGGAGAAAAATCGGAACGTCGGCCCAACGCCAGTTGTCGATTTTCAGGCGCATGGCCGCAAAGGTTTCGGTATCCGAGTGTGGGGCAATGCGGTCTTCTTCCTGATATGCTTTAAGGTGTTTGTCCTGTGCATCGACTCCACTACCATACTGACCGCGGCAGACGGAATCGGAAATATCCTTTCGGATATCAAGCCGAGTGGCATTGAGCACCTTGACCTTTTCGTTGCGGATGGCATCGGCGGAAAGGTCGCCGGGGGGCTCCATCGCCACAAGGCAAAGCAGTTGCAGGATATGGTTGGTGACCATGTCGCGGATGGCACCATATTCATCGTAATATCCGCCGCGTCCGCTTTCCATGCCGACGGTTTCGGCGGCGGTAATCTGGATGTGCTCAACATAGCTGCGGTTAAAGACCGGTTCGAAAATGGCATTGGCAAAGCGGAACGAAAGAATATTCTGCACCGTCTCCTTCCCTAGATAATGGTCGATCCGGTAGATCTGCGATTCAGCGAGATAGTGTAGCAGTTTGGCATTCAGCTCCATCGCACTTTCAAGATCCTTGCCAAACGGTTTTTCAATCACCACGCGCGTCCAATGCCTGGCCGCCGGATCGGTAACCAATCCCGAATTCTTGAGCGAGGCGATGGCCGTTTCGAACAGCGAGGGAATGATCGAAAGATAGTAGAGCCGATTTTCGGGATAGATTTCCACATCCTGAAGTTTTTTCTTCAACTCCGCATAGGCATCCGGATCGGAAATATCCCCTTTGTGATAGCGGATATGCTCCACAAAGCGCTGGATGGTTTCATCGTCGGTCTGTAGGCGCGAGAATTCCTTTACGGCATCGGCCATCATACCGCGGAAGAGGACATCGTCATAGTCGCGCCGGGCAAACCCGACGATCGCGAATTGTTCCGGCAGCAGATTTTGCGCGTAGGCAATAAACAGGGCCGGGATGAGCTTGCGGCGCGTCAGGTCGCCGGATGCCCCGAAAATAACGAGGGTTGCGGGATCGCGAACCCGACTTTCACCGATGGGCCCAAGTCCTTGAGTGTGTGAAACCATAATGAAAACTCCTTATTAATTGCGGCAACCGTACACCCTCCCAACCTGCTTTTCAACGCTTGCGGTCGACCGGCTTTATCGCTACCTTATGTTCACCTTTTTATGAAGATTCTGGCCCGATACCTATTCAAAAACCTGCTCTATCCCCTGCTCTATCTCATGCTGGCGTTCACCCTGATTTTCATCATTGCCGACCTGATGGACAATGCGGGCAACTTCTTCGAGGCGGGTACTGGCCTGCTTGACATGGCCTACTACTACACGCTACGCCTCCCCAGCATGGTCATCATGATCGTGCCGATCTGTCTATTGCTCGCCGTGCTCTATAGCCTCTCCGCGCTCACCCGCCACAGCGAAATCACCGCCATGCGTGCCAGCGGCATCAGCATCTACCGCATCGTCCGCCCCTACATGCTCATGGGCTTCGCCTGCTTCCTGTTCACCGCCGTGGTCAACGAATACACCGGCCCTAAGTTTGCCTATCGAGCCGACCAGTTTGTTGAACAGCAAAAGCACGACGCAGACGATGTCTACTACGAACAGATTGCCTTCAAAAACCCAGCCGCCCGCCACATTTGGTACGTCAAGCAGTTCGACACGCGCGACTACACGATGCTCGAGGTCAAGCTCGTCGAACAGCGCGAGGACGGCACCGACCTCATCAAGTATCGCGCCGACAAAGCCCGATGGATGGATGGTCGCTGGTGGTTCGAGGATGGTTCCATGCAGAAATACGATGAGATCGGTAATCGTTCCGGAACCCCGGAAAGCTTCCAGACTCTGGAAATGCGCAACCTTCCCGAAGTCCCCGAAGACTTCATGGGCGAGATCAAGGACCCCGCCTATCAATCCTCGCTAGAACTCTGGAAATATATCCAAACCCACTCGTTTCTATCCCCGGAAACCCTCACCAAATACGAGGTCGACTTCCACCACCGCCTATCCATGCCCGTCGTCTGCCTCATCATTACCATGATCGGCATTCCCGTCGGCGCGCATACCGGCCGCAAGGGGGCCTTCTCCGGCATCCTGCTCGCCCTCGGAATGTTCTTCAGCTTCTACTTCCTTCAGTTTTCCATGGAATATCTTGCCAAGCAAATGTACATCGCCGCATGGGCCGGTCCGTGGACGGCCATCATCGCCTTCCTCGTCATCGGCAGTATCATGATCCACCGGATGCGATAGCATGAAGCGCGAAACCTAACGCAACAAAACCAGAATCACAGGAACCTCGTATGAACCCACTAATCCGTTTTGGCCTGCTGGCCATCTTCGCCCTCCTGTCCGTCCTTCCCCTTTCGGCCAAGGAATTCCTGAGCTTGGAAAAAATCATGGGGCGGGCTGAATCGGCAACCAGTGAAAAATACCCCGATTCCGACGATGTGCTGATCGATGACTTTATTCAGGTGGAATACCAACCCGACGGCACATCGGTCACCTGGGACGACACCGCCGTCAAGGTACTGACCGAAAAAGGCAAGCGCAGCAACCGTACCCTGACCCTGAGTTATAACATTTCCTACGGAACCTCCTCCTTCACCAAAGTGGAAGTCATCAAACCGGATGGAACCGTCCACCGCATTGACATCGAGGCACAGAGCAAGGAGATGGTCAATCCCGGCCAGATGAGCGCAAACATCTACAACCCCAATTCAAAGATCCTGCGTCTCTCCGTTCCGAGACTGGAAGTGGGCGACATCCTCCACTACATCGTGCATCAGGAAAACACCAAAACCATTATCCCGGATGAGTGGAGCGACTATCAGGTATTCGAGCTCTCCAGCCCCATCGAACGCACCACCTACCAAATCATTGCCCCCAAGGAACGTCCCCTTAAAAACATTGCGCTCAAGTCTAAAATCCCCGGCACCGTCACCTTCAACGAAATGGCCGGCGAACAGAGCAACACCATCGTTTATACCTGGGAAGTCACCGATGTGCCGCGCATGTTCAACGAACCCGACATGCCCGCCAGCTACACCGTTGTGCAGCGCCTGCTCGTCAGCACCATGAACGAATGGGAAGACCTTTCGAAATGGTATTGGAAACTCTGCCTCCCGCGCCTCGACTCCACCACCCCCGAAATGGAAGCCAAGGCCAGGGAACTGGTGGCCGGAAACACCAACACACTCGATAAAATCAAGGCCATCTTTAACTTTGTCTCGCAGGACATCCGCTACATGGGCATCACCACCGAGGAAGAAGCGCCGGGCTACGAGCCTCATGATGTCAGCATCACGTTCGAAAACCGCTACGGGGTCTGCCGCGACAAAGCCGCCCTGCTCGCCTCCATGCTCCGCCTCGTCGACATCGAAGCCTTCCCCGTCATCATCATGGCCGGCCCCAAGAAAGATGAAGAAGTTCCGCAACCCATGTTCAACCATGCCGTCACCGCCGCGCTCGGCGACGACGGGGAATATGTACTGATGGATTCCACCGATGAAAACACCAAGGATATCTTCCCGTCCTATCTCCAGAACATGAGCTACATCGTCGCGCGTCCTGAAGGCGAAACGTTGCGCACCTCCCCCGTCATTCCGGCCACAGACAACCTACTGAAAATCACCACCCTCGGTTCGCTGGACAAAACCGGGAAACTCGATGCAACAAGCACACTCGAATTCGAAGGCATCAACGACACCACCTATCGCGGGTACTTCTCCAAAATCAAACCCGAAGAGCGCAAACGCTTTTTCGAAGGCCATATCAAGCGCTCCATGCCCACCGCCGAGCTCCACACCCTGAAAATCCTTCCAAAGGAACTCCGCGACACCACCCAACCGCTAACCATCAAACTCAGCTACACGGCCGAGAACCTGCTCATCGAAGGCGCGGATAATAAAATGCTCAATCTTCCAAGGATTGGATCTTCGCTTGGAAACGCCAACTTCCTCATTGGCCAAACCGGACTCGACGAACGAAAATATCCCCTATACACCCGCATCACCGCCGGGATCCGCGAAACCCTCGAACTCGCCCTTCCCGAAACCCTCGGAACAATCAGCATCCCCGCGTACCAGAAAATTAAAACGCCCCAACTCACTTGGAATATCCAGATTGCCCGGACCCCCGCCAAACTGACCGCCACCAACACCTTCCTGCTCAACACCATCGAGTTCTCTCCCGAGGAATATCTAACGCTCAAACAAAACCTCAAGGATATTGAATACAACCTGCGCAAAAAACTCATCATCGAACGGCAATCGGCGGGAAGTGAAATCGATTCCGACGTACGCATCCTGGACCAATCCGTGAACGTTGAACTGAAAGACGCCAAACAGTGGAAGCAAACCACCCACACAAAACTGAAAATCCTGACCTATGCCGGTACAAAGAAAAATTCCGAAATCAAAGTGGCCTACAACCCGGCGTGGCAAATGGTCGAACTGAAAAAAGCCACCGTCACCCAACCCGACGGAACGGTGAAAGAAATCAGTGAAGAAGAGATTAATGTGATGGATGCCGGCTGGGTTGCCTCCGCCCCGCGCTATCCCGCCGAAAAGATTTTAGTCGCAAACCTCCCCGGCGTTGAAGTCGGCAGCATCCTCGAATACGAAATTGTTTCGACGGTCAACGGAAAGCCCTTCTTCTCCACCATTCAAACCTTCAATGGCCACGAACCCATCGACCGTAAAATCTTCAACCTCACCGCTCCGGAATCACTCGAACTCACCCTGCAAAGCAACGGCATCAATCCAATCCAAACGACCCGCAATGGAACCCTCACCTACACCTGGCAAGCAGAAGACCAGCCCGCCGTGAAAAAAGAAGAACGCCTCCCCTCATGGTGGGTCTTTAATCCAGCCGTCTTCATCTCCACCGGAAACTGGAAAACCTACAGCCACGAAATCCACAACCACCTGCTGGCCGCCACGGAAAACCAGACGGAAACCGCAGCACTCGCCAAGCAGCTCACCTACGGCATACGCTCGGATTCCACGAAAGTCATCTCCATCCGCGATTGGGTGGCCAAGAACCTGCGAGCGACCGGCCCCGGCCTCACCAGTCTTCCATCCTCCACCATCACCCCCGCCGACCAAACCCTGCAAGAGCAGTATGGCAACAACACCGACCGCATGGTCGTGCTGTACACCTTGCTCAAAGCCGCCAAATTCAAACCCGAGTTCATCCTCTCCGGTGGCCTCTCGCACATCGCCGAAATCGCCGAACCCCGTATCGAAGTGCCGTCGCGCACGGCTTTCAATACGGTACTTGTGAAAGTCAATGTGGATAAAAAACCCATCTACCTCAGCGGTTCATCCCAATATGCCGAACTCGGCACATCCCCGTTTGACCATAGCCCCATGCTCAACCTCGACAACGGATCAATCGAAACCCTGCGGGTTGCCCCCGGAAAAGGCAACCGCAGCCATGTGGTCTATGAAATAAGTGTTGCCGCAGATGGTGAAGTGGGAATCACCCTCTCCTCCATCCAACAGGGAACCGCCTTCGAAGGCTTTCACAAACTCTATGCCGAAATCACGCCCGAAAACCTGCGCCGTCGCTATCTTGAAATGGTCTCCGGCATTTCCCAATCCGCCACAGCAGCCTCGGAACTCATCGTGGACTACAGCGCATATCCCGGAAAACAGGAATTCGCGGTTTCGGCGGAACGCTATGCGGTTCAGGACAAGGACTACCTGTACTTAACCCTCCCCGGCGGACTCGGCGGACTCCTGCAATACCGCGCCAACGAACGCGACCAACCCCTCGCATGGAACGGCCACATCGACCACCTTATTGAATACAACATCATCCTGCCCGAAGGATACGAGCCCACCCTCCTGCCGCGCAACTTTTCATGGCAGGCCCCCGACGGAGCCGGCATGATCGAAGTCGCCGTCGAATACAGCCGCCGCGCCAACGCCATCCGCATCGTGCAAATGGCCGATCTCAAACCCGCGCTCATTCCCGCCAGCGAATTCCCCAACATCATCAAAGCCAGCCACCGCCTCGCCCACCCCGACATGCGCACCATCCTGCTGAAAAAGAAATAGAACAATGAAACTGCACTATCTCCAGCACGTCCCCTTCGAAGGCCTTGGCATCATCGAGAACTGGGCCGTATCCAACGGATTTGAAATTTCATGCACCCGCCTCTTTGCAGATGAAAAACTTCCAGACATAGGAAGCTTCGACTGGCTGGTCGTCATGGGTGGCCCAATGGGGATTTACGACCACGAAGCACACCCGTGGCTCATGGCCGAAAAACAACTCATCAAAAATACCATCGATGCCGGGAAAACCGTGCTCGGCATCTGCCTCGGTGCACAGCTCATCGCCGACGTACTCGGAGCAAAAGTATACCCCGGTCCGCAAAAAGAAATCGGCTGGTTCCCGCTCCAAGGTTCAAACCCCTTGCTGCCTGAAACCCTCACCGCCTTCCACTGGCATGGCGATACGTTTGAGATCCCCAAAGGTGCCACCCACCTTGCCTCCAGCGCGGCCTGCAAGAATCAGGGATTCATCTATAACGGCCGCGTCGTTGGCCTCCAGTTCCATCTTGAAACCACGCCACAGAGCATGGAGGCGCTGATTGAAAACTGCGGAGATGAGCTCCCTAACGTAGACGCGGCTTCCAGCCGCGTTCAGGAAGAACACGGGACGTTTCTACCCGTTGCAAAGTTGAACCCTTCACACAACCCCCAACCCAACGAGGCTGGAACCCTCGGCTACGTTCAAACCGCCGAACAAATACGGTCCGGGCTTCCAAATATTGGGAAAATCAACACGGCCATGATCCATTTATTGAACACACTACATGTGCTCTGATCGACCGCGAAGTGGCCGCGATTTCTAAACCAGCCAGCAGAGAGACGGTCAGCCAATGAATTTTAGAAGCGGGGCATCAAGTTGACGCAAGTACCCCCGCATATAGATTTTGGGCATGCAAAACGCCCTCCATCCAGTTGCAGGCATTGATTATCCTGAAACATATCAAGAGTTCCTTGATTGGTTTGACTCTGAGGAGTCCTGCCGCCTCTACCTCCGAAAATGTAGGTGGCCCGATGGATTTATCTGTAGCCGCTGTGGGTCGGTAAAAGAGCCATGGATAACCTTCAGAGGCTATTTGCATTGCCGTGAATGCCAGCACGAGGTCTCCGTGACCGGCATCATAGAAGGGCGGCTCGTTCCCCACAAATCAAAACGCCGCTAACGGGCGTTAAACCTGATATGGAACTGGGGGTGGAGTTCTCACCCTTTCCAGGTGGTCGGCCCGGTTGGATGGCAATGCGAACCGTTTCTCCGCTCGTTTCATAAATCAGTTGTCCTTGCTGGATGGCAATGCGAAAAGCGAAAGTTTGTTTCGCACCCCTACCGGTACCGAACTGGATGGCAATGTGAACTTTTTCGCAAAAAGTTCGTTATCCAATCAGGTAGTCCGAAATTTCTCTGCGAACTGAAGCCCTCCACAACCCCAGTTATATAAAAATAAGAAATCAGCATTTCACAGAACCTACGGGGATGCTTTTCTGATAAAGGAACTCGGGGTCAAAATCCATTTCATTATCCCACTGGATTGAGTCAAAAGAAGATCGAACTGAGCGAAACAGAACAGGATCTTTCAACTCAGCATACTTACCCAGACCCAGATATGGTGAAACATCAAAGACTCGCTGCTCTTTATTCTCAAAAGTAAGCTCCAGTTTATAAGCCTCAAGAGGCTCTACATCAATTACACTTAAATACATTTCAGCCTCCTCCCTTTTTATCTCAAGGGTTCAATCTTGAAAGGCAACTCGCCTTTCGAAGCAAGATCCCAATCAGCCATCAACTCTTCGTGATGAATTTCTGTCCACGCCACTAACATCTTCGCCTGCTTCCGAGGAAAGTTCCCTTCCGTAATCTCACAGCTATTCAGATCAACAACAGCCTTTGCATCCTGATAATAGGCATGGATGTGCGGAGGATTATGTTCTGACGGGGAACAATACATCCTCACAATAATCCCGTAAAACATGGAAATAGTCGGCATAGATCAAACCTCTCTAACAAATCAATCCTTTAGAGATTCCCATAAACCCACCGACAAATCCAGCTTTTCGGTGATTCAACTCTCTCTTCTCCGGTAAACTTTCCCGCTTTGTTGTTTTCATAGGGGTGCGAAAAGGTATCGCTCCCCGCAAGTTCATGGTTAATAGAAGGTTTTGGAGATTTTCATTTTGGGTAAGGCAAACGATAATTCCAGATTTTTGCAGGTGGTTTTCATCCTTCTTTCGCGGTTTTACATGCCGCGGTATGATGTGCGGATTCAACTTTTGAAATATCAGATAAGGGGTAGGCACCTTACTCAACCGACCGCAAGATATTGGGGTAGGCGTGAAGA
>JAOZKS010000353.1 GCA_029935255.1 Pontiella sp. | reverse complement strand
CAGATGATCCGGATTCAATTTCCCAAAGGTGAAGTGCTGGAGGTTGAGCGATACCTTGGTCCGTGTGAAAAATGTGAGAAGCAGGGGTGGGTCGAAAAGGACTGTGGCGACTGCGCGGGCAGTGGTGATTGCAATCGGTGCGAAGGCTCCGGTCAACGCTCGTCGGCGGTTGACAGAAGTAAAGTATATTGCACCACCTGCCGAGGCACTGGAATGTGCCGAAAATGTGGCGGGGATGGCGTTATTCGATTTCAGTGCCAAGCCTGCAAGGGTCGCGGACGGATTCTTGAAAAGCAACGAACCGAAATCAAATTGGGTCTGTTGGTCGACGAACTAAACGCATTCTACCAAGAACGCGAGTAGCCCCGCTTCAGTTGCCCATGAGTTTGTGCATCCGGTGCAGGCTGCCGCCATTAATGACATTCGTGTAACCGATACTTACCAGAGATCGCTTGGCTGCCGCCGAACGAGCCCCGGTGTGGCAGTAGACAATCACGGCACTCGCTTTGCTTTTTTCATGTTGGGCGATATCGCGGATGATCACATGGTATGGAATGTTGATGGAACCTTCGATATGCGCTCCGGAAAACTCGTTGGCCGTACGCACATCGATTACCACTGCACCATTCGTGATCAATGCGGGAATATCCGCATCCTTGTCCGCCCTGCCGCCAAATAGAAGGTTTAAAAGAAGTCCCATAATAACCACCACTAGTCCTGTTTTAACTCACTTCATAATACAATCTGTTTCACCAGCCCCTTGCTGGATTTAAAATAAAGTTCTTTTTGCTCAAGTTTCAGAACCACTTTACCGTCGCTGACCGTAAGTTCGAGGGCGGTGTCGGGGTGTCTGCTTTTCCAGACATTGGCAAGGGCGATCGCGCATTCGAGGCCGTCGCCACGCAGGAAGTTCCAGACTTCGTCGGGCTGGGCGATGCGGGAGCCGTCGTAAATCGATTCGTTGGGCAGTTTGCTCAGCGTCTGGATTAATTCTTCATCCGGCAAATCCTTCGTGGCATCAATAACGACAGGATTGCGTTCAAAGGCGGCTTTGAGGAAGGGTTTCCAGTCGGCGGTTGCGAGGTCGCGGGAGGCATAGAAGGCGAGGTCGGCAACGGGATGGCTGGTACGGATGGATTGCAGGTAATGAAAAATCTCATCGCGCAGCATGCCGGGCTTGATCTCGATAGGGCCAGGGCCGTTGAAGTGTTTATTTTCAATCGCGGGAAGTTCGGGGTCGAGATGAATAAAATCAACCAAGCCTTCAATCACAGACATCTTGCGATCCATATCGCCGGTGCAATCAATCTTGCTGGCTAAGCCCTTCATGTTTTCGTCGTCAAAATGGGAGATGGGGTTGTTCTTGAGATAGTCGGAGAGCTTGTTGAGCTGAATGCGGTCTTCGATCGGTGCGGTGTAGAAATCGAGTTCATCGATCTGGTCGAGCAGCTTATCGCAGGTGGCTTTATCGGATACCTTGTAGGGGCTGCCATGCTCATAGGCAAAGGCACGTTCAATGGGCAGGTATTGTTCGCGACCATGGCGCAGATATTTGATCTGGAAGCATTTTTGGTGCTCAGAGCGGTCGCGCAGAAAGTTGGCGAGTATTTCATAGGTAATCTCGGTGGTGGTGAAGGCATCGAGCTTTTTGCGGAAAAGCGCGAAGCTTTCGGGCGAGATGGTGGCTTCGGGATAGACCGTATGGATGAAGCCTGAGTTGTGGGCCACAATGGTGACCTGCTCATGGCGCAACGCCCGTTGCGCCCGAGCCGTGAGATCGGTCCCGTTAAACCACATGTTCTTCGTGACCAATCGGCGGTTGTTAGTGAGTACGCCCTCGTTCACGTTGATGAAATTTTGCGAGTGCAGCGGGGTGGCAAGCAGGAAGATATCCTCAAGGGGAATATCGCAGACGATGAACAGCGCGGCGGCATAGAGTGTGGAGAGCGAGACACATTCGCCAGCACCGGCACGGTAGTTCTCCTTGAATTTGAAAGCATCCATGGCCTCCAGCGTTTCGGTTTTCCAGAACGGGATGATATTCGTGGTATATTGATCGAGGCCGAAATGCTTGCGGATATCGAGCGAAAAATAGTGTTTATCGCCCGCATAGCCAAACAGTGCATTGCTTTGTGCGATGGTGTTTTCATCCATGAACGGCGCAAAACGCGCAAGCTCTTCCTCCTTGGTGGTGAGTCCCCAAGTGTCGAGATCGAGGTTAAACTCATAGTGGTCAATGATGAACTGTTTCAGCCGTTGGATTTTTTTGTACGGCTTCATGGAATCCAGATTACGGAACCAGTCGTGGTTCCTCCACTCCCAGATGCGCGGCGACAGGATATTGGCCAGCACAAGACTATAGAGCAGTTCAGGGAAGACAAAGATTTCCATGTCGGAAAGCGATATCGCAGATGAATACTTTTCTAGATCTTCAGCAGGAATTTCAGGTATTTGGTTCATGCGGCGTATTGTAGAGTCCCGATGCGTATTTAAAAGCAAAACGCGGCGTGTTTTTTATCTCGTGGGCGTTGACGCTCACCATGCTCCGTGCTAGTTTCTGCGCCTTCAATTGCAAAACAATTGTAGATCGGGGCGTGGCTCAGCCTGGTAGAGCGCTACACTGGGGGTGTAGAGGTCGCTGGTTCAAATCCAGTCGCCCCGACCATACTTTACTACGGCGAACTCACATCGGGTTCGCCTTTTTCATTTTTACGCGTATTTACGGCAGTAAATGCGGAATTTCCAGTTTCTCCCTCCCCACTTAAAACCTAAAACTTGCCACTTAACACCGCCGCACATTCTCCGTTTGCTCTCCGTTCTCCGCCGAGTTAAACCCCAGTTTTTCCCGACAAGGGTACCTTTCGCTACGGCAATTCGAACCTGAGTATCCAACAACCCCAGAAACACAACCCCAGTGCATCCGACAAGGACACCAGTCATTGCCTAAAGCGAACTTGTCTCAAATGTTCCAAAATCCCAGAACAGAAGATATGGGGTATTTTACCGCAATATTTTTTTGCCCCCTAGCCTTTCAGAAGGCAATAAATTCTTGTATTATATTCTACATATTATTTGGCTTGTGATTGGGGACAGG
>JAOZKS010000352.1 GCA_029935255.1 Pontiella sp. | reverse complement strand
AGACGAGTGAAACTTCCGAAAATACTCCACAGGAAGCAAACCAGGCGAAGAATTCATTGCGGAAGTTTTCCGAGGGCGACATCAGCAACTCGGTGTAGTAGCTCGTGCTGTATTCGACATCGCTCTTGCGCAGGATCAGGCTCCTGACATTGGAGGGGGGGAGAACCACAATGGAGTCGATCCAAAGCTTGTCGGCCAAGGGGTTTTCCACAGCCTCGGAATCGCGTGTCGCTTCGATTACATAGGTTCTGATATCGAGGTTTTTCTGCCACAACTTCACACATCCCGCTGTGAACAACAGGGAGGTGCAGGCTAATCCAAAACCAATTCTACTTAACGTTTTCATATCCATTTCCTCACTTGCTTAGATCATGTTCAGGGGGTTCGGTTAACAGCATGCCGGGATAGCGCTTGATCATCCGGATCAGCTCGCGCGTGTCTTCGGTGATGTAGCCCAGATTTAAAAGTATCCTCTCAATCTCCTGGTCCGAGTCGCCGACCATTTCTTGAATGAGTACGATTGAATCGGTCAGGTTCGAAGCAACCTCCGGCAAAGCAGACGCGGCCACTTGGATGTTTTCGATCACGTCGTCCGAAGCCAGAGCGGTTTCCTGGGTGATATGCTCGATGTGCCGGGCCGAAAGATTCAGGTTGCTGGTAATCGCCTCCACATTTTCGCCGATTGCCTTGAGATCAAGTGTATTGATCTGTGCCGAGATATGCTCAATCGAACGGCTTACCAACGTCATCATGGCAGGTGTGGAAGGGATATAGGTGTACTTCGGCTCCCAATCGATCTCCAACCGGTCGTCGGCGGCATCCGGATAGAAGTCGGCTTCGAGGTATGAAAGCCCGGTGATTCCCTGAGGAACCAATTTGAGGCGCAGGCCATGTTCAACTTGTTCGAGTACGCGATCGGGCAATGCTTTTGGATCCAGAAGCATTTCCTTCTCATTGAGCGCCACCCGGATCATCACATACATTTTAGTGGTATCGTATGCGGAGGACACCATTTCGATCTCACTGATATTCCCAACCTTCACTCCTCGAAACTTAAACGGTGTTCCAACATCAACCCCCTGCACCGACTCGTCCAGATAGGTTTCGATAAAATTCTCTGGAGACCGCAACGCATCGGAACCCAACATCACCACTCCTGCAATCCCCAGCGTCGTCGCAATCAGAACAAACAACCCAATGGCAAAATAATGCGGTTTACTACTCATGGTCTTCTCCTGCTTTACGATTAAAAAAGTTGCGCACCCATTTGTTATCGGAATGATCCCGCAGCTCAACCGGATTACCCTCCGCAATAATCTTCTTCGTATGCGCATCGAGCATAATCACCCGATCGGCAATCTTATAGATGCTCGGCAGCTCATGCGTCACAATCACAAAGGTAATTTTCAGGGTGCGCGACAACCGGATAATCAATTCGTCCAGCTCGTCCGCCGTGATGGGATCGAGTCCTGCAGAGGGTTCGTCGAGGAACAGGATTTCCGGATCAAGCGCCATGGCCCGGGCGATGGCGGCGCGCTTCTTCATGCCTCCGCTGATCGCGGACGGCATAAAGTTCGCGTAGTCGGCCAGTCCAACGAGACTCAACTTCATTCGGGCAATGAGTTCGCGGGCCTCTTTCCCAAGGGTTGTAAATTCCTCCAGCGGCAGGCAGATATTTTCCAGCAGGGTCATCGACCCAAACAACGCGCCGCTTTGATACATCACTCCGAAACGGCGAATCAGTTCGTCCCGCTCCGTTCCCTGTGCATGTACCACACTCGCTTCGCCAATCCTGATGTCACCCGCCGCAGGTTTGTACAGCCCGATCATATGCTTCAGCAAGGTGGACTTGCCGCATCCCGAACCTCCGAGGATCACGAAGATTTCGCCGCGCTCAACCTCGAACGAAAGCTGATCCAGCACCAGCATATTGCCATAGCGCGCGGTCATGCCTTCAACGGTTATGATGGATTCGTTTCCCATTTAAATACCCAGAAAGTAAAATACGACTGCGAAGATTCCATCCGCAATCACGATCATCACAATTGAACTGACGACGGCACGAGTGGCCGAGTTTCCGACGGCACTTGCGCCTTCGCCGGTCCGCAGGCCACACAGGCAACCCGCCGTTGAGATCAGCAGGCCAAATACCAGTGCCTTAACCAATCCGCTTATCAAATCAGTTGCCGACACCGCCGACACGATACGATTGACGTAGGTCACGAGCGGAAAGCCCAGACCGAGCATCACCACGGCACCACCCGCCATGCCGAATAGATTTGCAAAAACAGCGAGTAACGGGGTCATCAGCGTGGCCGCCAGCACACGCGGTACTACGAGGAATCGAACGGGATCCAGCCCCATCGTCGTGAAGGCATCGATCTCCTCGTTCACTTTCATCGTACCCAGTTCGGCCGCGAACGCCGAACCCGTCCGGCCCGCCACAATGATTGCCGTGATCAAAGGCCCAAGCTCGCGCGTTACAGACATTCCAACAAAGTCGGCAATGTAGATCTCCGCCCCAAACTGCGCCATTAAAACCGCACCCTGAAAAGCCATGATCAGTCCGATTAAAAACCCAAGCATTCCAATGATGGGTAGCGCTCTCGCCCCGCTGGCCTCGGCCACCGATAGGAAGTCCCGCACCCGTAAACCTGCCGGATGCAGGAGTGTCTTGAACAGGGCCACCGCCAGTTCCCCCAGAAAAGAGATATGATCGACCACGCCCTTGAGTGTGTCAAAAAAAGTCTTCCCGACTTCCTCCACGAAATCGCGTGCACCCTTTGGTTTTTCAGGAATTACATCAAATTTTGATTCGGGATAGAGTTCGAGCAATCCGGCAAAGTCCTCTCTCAAACCACCCATGCTCAGGTCGATGTTTAACCGTCGGGCTACACGCCTTATATAAACCAGCAAAGCAATGCCGGCACCGTCGCAATAGTCAATGCCCGAGGCCTCGACCCTTACCGAGCCAACCCCGTTGCTCTCTAGCTGCCGCCGCACCTCCGGCCAAAGACAGCCTAGCGATGCCGAATCAAGATGCCCGGAAAGCGAGAGGACGAGTTGGCCGCCTTGCCTTTCGCCAGAACATGTGGCGGTG
>JAOZKS010000070.1 GCA_029935255.1 Pontiella sp. | reverse complement strand
TACGCAAGCGTTCCGGCGGTTAGGTCGCTGCCGGAGGTTGAATCGTCCAATCCGGTGTTGAAGTCGTAGGTAATGACGGTCGCGTTGGCCGCAGTTGAAAGCATTCCGATGATAAATAGGCTGACTGTTTTTTTCATGCGTTCTCCATTTGCTAATTGATATCTTTATGTCTCAGACACCATCAGCCGTGTGCCGATTCCGATAGTGGACACGGGCGAAGAAAGAAATTGCAGGGACCGCCCCTGCATCATCCGTCTTTGGAAAGCGCTAGTTAATAAAAGCGGGGAGGATTTGCAGGGGGGCCTCGGTGAGCATTTTCCCCATCCCTTTGTTGTGGGAGGTGATGACGGCGATCAGATCCAACTCGGGCAACATGAGGATGAATTGGCCGCCGGCACCGCGACCGGATTTGCAGTCGTAGGAGGTATCGCCGATCTTCACATCTGCCCGCCACCAGAAATAGCCATACGAAGTGCCTTGCGGATTGGTATGAATGCGCCCCGTGGCCTGCTCAACAAATTTTGCAGGAATCAACTGTTCGCCTTCCCATTCACCTTCATTCATCACCAGCAGACCCCATTTGAGCATATCGCGCGAACGCATGCTGGAACCGGCGGCCGACTTGGGCAATCCGCTGACATCATTTTGCCAGCCATAGTTGGTGATGCCCATTTTCCCGAGGACTTCCGTCTTGATGAATTCTTCGGCTGAGCCAGGAACGACGGTTTCTAAGACCTGCATGGTGATGGAGGGGTCGGCACCTTGGTATTTGAAGTCGCGGGGAGCATCTGGAATGGGCGCGCTATTTTCGAGGTAGGCCTGGATCTGGCCTTGGCCCTTTAGGTTGTCCGGATGCTGCATCAGCTCCTTGGCCTTGTCTTTATCGATGCGGATTCCGGAGCCCATATTCATGGCTTCGGCCAAGGTGATTTTGGTTGCCCCCGGAACGAGTTTGCTCGGGTTGAGGTCTTTGAGAAAACTCACCATCGGTTGCTCGAGGTCGGCCATGCTCAAATAGCCGAGCTGGATGGCGCGGCCGAGGGCCATGGCGGTGTAGGATTTGGTGATGGACATCTGGTAGTGCGGATAGTTGGCGCGACCGCGGCGATAGTAGGATTCGAACAGGAGTTTGCCATTGTGCGCGATCAGCAGGCTATCGACTTCGCCGTGCTGACCGTCTGTGATCTCCTGCGCAAATTGCAGGATCAGTTCTTTGTTCCCTCCATTGGTCCCAAGTTTCCCGACGGGAATGCCGTCCTTCAGATCCTGCGGAGCCGTGTCGATAAACGGCGTCTCCAGATCGGGGATCTTTTTTTCAAGGGCATAGGATACATCAGCGGCATTAAGGTCGGTTACTTCGGGGGCAAGACCGTTGCTTTCCTCGGCCTGTGCGTGCAGGCCGAGCATGAAGGTTAGTGCGAGAAGGGCTTTAGATGGGGTTTTCATATGGTTCCTTTTACTCAGGTTGATTCGTATCGTTCATTTCTCACCCATCAAGCCGTATGGGGGATTGTTTTTCTGACAGCACTCGACGAATTAATTCAATTTAAAAAAAGGAAGGATTGTTTATGGCTTCATTTTCAGCAAGCGCAGGTGGTCGACCAATACGCGCTCGTCGGCGGTGACGGCGGAGGCGTCGTCGTGGCGCAGGCGGATGTAGAAACGGAATTTGGTGTGGTCGGCATCGCGCTTGCGGAAGCCGGCGCTAAGCATGGTTTGGGAGTTGGCATGTTCGTAGGTGTCGAAGTATTCGGTGCGCAGGACGGTGTTGCTGGAGCTGTAGACCTGGGTGAAGCAGCGCAGGCTGGAGCCTTCGAGGTTTTCGGTGAGCACGTCGAATTCCAGAACATAGTGCGTGTTGGTGGGGTCGGCCGAAATGTCGTACTCGTGGTAGACTTGGCCATATTTTCCGTTGACCGTCCCGGCGGTTGCTTTCAGTTCTAGCGCGCGGGAGCCTTCGAGGCGGCTGTCGGCCGCGTTTGCGGCGGTGATACCGGTCTGCGTATATTTTGTCCAGTCCGTCAGGTTGCCGAGTTCGAAGCCGGCGTTGCTGAAGGTTTCGAGTTTGCCGTCGAGCACGACGGAGATCTGGTCGAACGTCTCTCCGCTAAGATCAACACGCATGGTGGTGGCACCGGCGGGTTTTATGGCATCGACCCGCAACGTGGAGTTGGTCTGTTCGGAAATGAAACTTCCGCCGTTGAACCACCGAACCCGCAGGTTGGTTGTGTGGGTGGAGACGGCGCGGACGATGTAGAGCGTACTATCGAAGTCGGCGCTCACATCGTAGGTCTGGTTGGATACGGGGTCGAGGAGTTCGCCTTCCGCGCCGGTGACCATGTAGTTGGTGTAGGCCAAGCCTGCGGGCGGGGTGTAGGGAGAATCGTGGAAGCCGAGCGAATCCCAGTTGGTGCCGTCGGTCGTTCCCCGAACATGGCGTTTCACCGTGCGCGAAAAGCGAAGCGTGGTTCCATCGAACTGCGGCTCGAGGTAGGTGTGAAGGGCGATGGCGCGATCAATACTCCCGGGTGCGAGGATTTCGCCGAGGGCATAGCCGGCATATTGGTGGTCGGTGGGGCTGATGGAATACATGAGCCAACTTGGGTCGTCGTAGGAAATGCGGGTGAGCAGGTTGGCACCGGCATAGTTTGATGAACCCTGCATGGCTTGGCGCCGACCGTTGCGATAGGCAAAGTAGGCGCCCACCACGGGGACGGTATCGCCTTGAAGTCCGAATCCGATGACGGTGCCAAAGCTGTTCACGGTCCCGGGGTGGTAGGTGTAGTTGTCGCCGGAGTAGCCGGAGGGAGTGCTTCCTGCGGAGAAGGCGGTGAGGTGTTCCGGTGCGTGGTCGTCGGTCCACCCGGCGAAGAGGGCGTAGAAGTTTCTGAACTCCTGCGTCCATTCGGGGTCGTCGCGACAGAACTGGATGGTGGACTGGTCGTACATGCGCCAGAAGCCGCGTGTGTTGTTGCGGACGATGGGCTCGTCTGGAAGGGTATAGTTGATGGTATGGTTTTCGCGGTAGCGCCAATAGTCGAGGTAGGCGTTTTCGGCCATGGGTTCGGTGGCGGCCATCAGTTCGCTGGCGAGATGGATTTCTTGATAGGGGGCGGCGGTGTTGGCATCAATGAGAGGGCCGAGATCGTCTGCCGGGGAGGCGAGCTTTCCGAACTCGCGGATATAGTCGCGTTGGTTGCGCAGACGCCCGATGATGGTATTGGCGGCGGCGACGATTTCGGGGTCGTTGGGGTAGTAGGCCTTGGCACGGATGGCCAGGTGCACCCCTTTCATCGTGGAGTAGATGCTGGTTTTTATATCATTGGAGAGGCCGGTGTTGGGATTGTACCAGTGATACCAGTGGCCATCGGTGCTGACTTTCAGCGTGGCGTAGCGCTTGACGATTTCGCGTACGATGCCCTGCGCTTCGGGGTCGCCGTTGATTTCGTCGCTCATCAGCAGCTGGCAGACGACCCAGTAGGCGGCATCGGGGCTGGCAGACGTCCTGCGGTTTCCGCCGAGCCGAGCCGCCGAGTTATGAACCATTCCGGTCAAGCCGCCATCCTGCCAGCAGAGGGCTTTGACCAGCAGCACGTTTTGCTGGAATTCGTCGGCCACCCACTCCATGAAGTCCATGCGGGTGTCGGAGGCGTCGGAGAGGATTTGCGGCGTGGTTCCGGCGGCGAGGATTCGGCCACAGGCGGTGGCTGAAATGGATGGAATGGCGTTTCGGGTTTCGAGGTAGGGTTCGGGAACGACCGACCCGCCTGCTTGGAGGGCGGCGGTTGAAACGAGACTGAGTACGCGCTCGTTGCCGTGGTCTTGCAGGAGGATCAGTCCGCCGTGCCCGTTTGCGCCGTAGGTGCGGCCAAAGGTGATATCGACCAGGTTCGATGCGGTGGCGATTTGTGTTAGCACCGAGTTGCTGGGGTTGAAGCTATAGAGGTTGCTGGGCGAGGCGATGTAGAGCATTTCGTCCTGAATGTCGACGGCCATGCCGCAGACGGGTTCACCGATATGAATGGTGTTTGAATAAGTTCCCGCCGCCGCGTCGAGTTTTGCGTCGTAGCGGAGAATGTCGCCGGAGGCGGTGCCGACAAACAGTTCGCCCTTAAAGTGCGCGATTCCTGTTTTTTCGGTTCCGAGGGAGAGGCCGTCGATAAAGTTGCGAAGCTGGCCGGTGCCGACGTTGTAGGCTTTCACGGAGTCGGGGGTGGAAATGAAGAGCTGTCTTCCAGATGCCGTGAAGGCCAGGCCGTTGATTGCACCGACGGAAACGGTATCGACAATGGATTCATCGATCCGGTTGATTTCGATGGTGTCGTTGGCGACGGCGTAGAGGCCGGCGTATTGGGCGGCAGCCGCGAGGGAGGCGTTGCCGAACGAGGTCCAGTCGGTGGAAACAACGGCTGCGCCGAGCGGTACGAGCCCCACGTAGGCATTGTCGAAATAGCAGTTCTTGCGGGTTCCGGTGCTTTCTGTTTTCAGCGTTAGCACCAGTCGGCCTGCCACTGCTCCGGCAGGAGCTATTGCCTGACCCTGCATACTGATCCATACGCCTACATTGGTTCCCGTTCCTGCGGGGGCAATCGAGTCGAGATTAATGGTGGAACCAATGACTGTTGAAGCTGCGTCGTACCACTCCACCTGCATGGTGGGTATATGTTTTGTGTTTCCTGAGGATTGAAGACTGTCGCAGCTGAACAAGTAGTTTCGGTCGGCGATGGCGGTGAAATCTTGGTAGATGGTTGTGACGCCCCAGCGGAATTCGAGAGCCTGATTATCGGTTCCGATGATTGGATCGAATGTGTCGTCGGTCAGCCACGAGTTGTAGTTCTCCAGATTGACATACCGCTGCCACGGTGGGGCGTCGAAGGTTGCGGTTCCTCCCGATGTGGGCGTGCCGGTTTCAAAATCGCCGTTGAGGAGGAGGTTGGCGGGCGGGGCGGCGATGGACGAGGCTTTGTAGAAGCGGTGTAGCATCGCAAGCGGAGTCAGGTCGTATTGAACGATCGGTGAGCCTGTGCCCGGTAGATCAGATGTAACTGCGTTCCACTCATTGGAAAGCAGGTTTTCGTTTCGGAAAACGCTGTAGAGGCGGTTCGCGTCGCTGTCAAATTCAAGCGTGGCCAACACGCCCGTCGAAGTGGTTGCAAACTCGTGCGAAGAGAACGGAACCGGGGTGGTCGCCCACGCTGAGGCACCGCAAAGGAGTCCAGTTATGATTAGCTTTTTCATATTTATTTTCTCTCCGCTACCAATCCTTGTCGGGGCTTTTGGGGTCGATGCGGATCTTGCCGCAGAAGGCCGGTTGCCAGCCCCATTGCGGGGCGGGCAGGTCGGCGGTCCATGTTTCATATTTCTGCATAAGTTTCTCGACGACTTCGGGATAGCGCTTGATGACGTCGGTTTTCTCGCCGGGGTCTTCCGAAATTTTAAACAGCTGCCAGTCGCGCACTTTGCCGCCGCTCTTCTCTTTGACCTTAACGAGCTTCCATTCGGGGGTTCGGATGCAGTCTTGGAACAGGAACCGCCAATAAAGTTCATTGTGCGGCGGCGTTTTCATGTTTCCGGCCAGATGGGGAAGCAGATTGATACCGTCGAGTTTCCAATCGTTGGAAACCGTTCCCCGGGCAGCCGCGACTGCGGTCGGAAGAATATCCAGCGAGATGACGGGCTGATCGTAGATTGATCCTTCCGGCAGCTGGCCTTTCCACTGCACGATGTAGGGAACATGGATGCCGCCTTCATAGAACTCGCCCTTTTGACCGCGCAGCGCCCCGTTGCTGGCGGAAATGTTTTTAGGGCCGCCATTGTCGCTCAGGAAAAAGATCAGCGTGTCTTCTTCCAGACCCTGTTTCCGAAGTTCAGATAGGACTTTGCCGATGTTTTCATCCATTGAATACACCATGGCGGCATATTTGCGACGGGTTTCGTCTTTGATGTGTTTGAATTGTTTGAGGTGCTCGTCTTTCGCGTGCAGCGGGCCGTGCGGGGCGTTGAATGCCACATAGAGCAGGAACGGATTGGCTTTATGTCGACGGATGAAGTCCGCCGCCTCATCTCCGAAGGCATCGGTAATATAACCCTGTTCCATTTTGATCGGCTTTAGACCACGCATCAGTTTGCTGGGTTTAAAGTAGTCGGTCGCGCCGTTGTTGAAGCCGTAGAATTCGTCAAACCCGCGGTTGACCGGATTGTATTCCGGCGCAATCCCGTCGTGCTGCTTGCCGATCATGCCGGTGACATATCCCAGCGCCTTCATGCGGTCGGCGAGGGTCTTCTGTTCGAGGGGGAATCCGAGTCGGGTCTCCTTCGACTGGCGGAAGGGACCGGGGTTGTCTTCGAAGCCGAGGTGGTTTTGGTAGCGGCCGGAAAGCAGCCCGGCGCGCGAAGGCCCGCAAACGGGGCAGGAGGAATAGCCGTTGGAGCAGACGACTCCGTTTTGGGCCAGCGAATCGATGTGGGGGGTGGGGATCTCGGTGCAGCCGTTGAATCCCACGTCGCCATAGCCGAGGTCATCGGCGAAAAGAATCAATAGGTTGGGTTTGCGGCCTTTGGCTGCCGCCCACGTGGTGGTTGTGGCAATACCTGCAAACCCAGCTGTTTCAATAAATGCTCTGCGATTCATAAATGCTCCAAGATTTGGTGTCGTAGATAAAATCCTTTGGACAGCGCTTGACAATGTATGCGGTTACATCGTAGTTTGCAAATCTATTTATCTAAAAAGGACTCCCATGGATAGACGATCTTTCACCCGGACACTCACTCTCGCGGTTTGTGGAATAACCGCAACCAAAACCTTGGCTGCCACCGGCAACGGATTGAATATTCTATTGATCACCGCCGATGATCTCGGCTACGAGGCAGTGGGATATCTGAATAAGGGGTTGCCGGATCTCACGCCCAATCTCGATCGATTTGCCCGCGAGGGGCTGTCGTTTAATCATGGTCACACGAATACGCCGATCTGTATGCCGAGCCGCTCGACGATTGCCTGCGGTCGCTATGGAAATACGAGCGGTATGCCGGGATTCATCCATTTAAAGAAAAAGATTCCGACCGTGATGCAGACGCTGCAGGATGCGGGCTACTTGACCGGCATTCTCGGGAAGGTGAGCCACTCGACGCCCGACATGCAATATCAATGGGATTTTGTGCGCGACTATGGCGAGGTGGGTGCAGGCCGCAGTCCGAAGCTCTACAAAAAATTCTGTACGGAGTTTTTCCAACGTTCGGAAAGAGAAGGAAAACCCTTCTATATGATGGTCAACTCACATGATCCGCACCGTCCGTTTCACAATCCGAATGGCCGGAAACTGAAGAATGCCGAGGAACCTTCGAAACTATTCAGCCCCGCCGATGTGGTGGTGCAACCCAACTTGCCCGACCTGCCCGAAGTGCGCGAAGAGCTGAGCTGGTACTATAATTCCGTTCGCCGTCTCGACGACACGTTTGCTGCGGTAATTCAGGCACTGGCCGAGTCGGGTCAGCGCGATAAGACGCTGGTCATGTTCCTTGCCGACAATGGCGCGGCGGTTCCGTTTGCCAAGGCTAATGTCTATCTGGCCAGCACGCGCACGCCGTGGTTTGTGCAGTGGCCAAAGGTGGTCGGGCCGGGCCGGATCGATGAAAAGCACTTTGTATCGGCGGTCGACTTTTTCCCGACGGTGATGGATGCCGCCGGCCTTCCAATCCCTGAAAACCTTGACGGTAGATCCTTTGTTCCGTTGCTCAGGGGTGGAGAACAAGGCGATCGCAATGTGGTCTTTAAGCAGGTGGACTATCTGATCGGCGGTCCCGCGCGGCCGATGCGCTCGGTGCAGGACGAAAAGTACGGCTATATCTTCAACCTGTGGA
Source organism: Pontiella sp. (assembly GCA_029935255.1). Classification (GTDB taxonomy): domain Bacteria; phylum Verrucomicrobiota; class Kiritimatiellia; order Kiritimatiellales; family Pontiellaceae; genus Pontiella. Next base: position 2,261 of record JAOZKS010000070.1, on the reverse strand, counting down.
GTGCGCCAGAGGCAAACTATAAAAACAACAATGAAGGGCTGATCATGAAGGCGATGGAGGCCGACCCCGCATCCGCCGAGCGCGTCAGAATGTGGCGCGACCGCGATTTGGAGGAGTTTTACGACCTCGAAAAAGACCCTGGCTGCCTGAATAATCTCGCACAAAATCCCGAATATGCCGCATTAATCAAGGGTTACCGAAAGCGCGTGCGCCAATGGATGGTCGAAACAAAAGATCCAGTCATTGAACAATTCGACGATCAGGCCAGTGCCCAAAAGCGGCTCGCCTATTTGAAGGATGATTATCCATCTAAACCATCGTTTATGCCGCAGGATCAACTTGACGAAATAGCGGCCAAACAGAAGAAAAAGAAGAGAAGAAAATGAAGAAAACAATAGCGCTATTATGTGTGATGGGGATGGGTTTCGGCTCGCAGGCCGCCACGGTGACGTATGATTTTAATTCGGGATTGTCCGGTGCCACCGACGGCAGTCTGGCGGTTGGAGACGTTGCATTTACGCATGGAACCAATTCCGACGCCAGCACCAGCCGGAATGCCCAGCGCGCCTGGTATGACGGGGATGCTTCCGGCGATGATATGTTTTTTATCTCGGCTCGGAGCTCTGATAACAAGGGAATCGATGCCGCCAATTTGGACATGACGGCAGGCGTACCTTCGTATGCATCATTCACCCTGACCCCGGTAGCGGGTCAGAAGCTTGATTTTTCGTCTTCGACGTTGTCTTTGAATGCGACTCTTTATCGGGATAACACGACTGAATTTACCATGGGGTATAAAGTCTGGGCTGACACGGGAGGCGGATGGGTTGCGCTTACCCCGTTGCAAATCGTCGAGGCATCAAACACCGGAGGAACAGGTTCGCTCTTCGAAACAGATGAAATCTCAATCTTAAGTCTTGGAAACGCGATGGCCGCTGCAACGATCGGATCAACCTTAGCCGGTTTCTCCTTCGATATTTCTTCGCTGGGCACATTGGCTGTAGATCAAAGTGTAACCTTGGCCGTGGCTCTTTCAGGAACCCGCGACAATCAATCTAACTTTGGCTCCAGCATGGACGATATCGTGGTTGCCGTGGCGGAAGGCGCCATCGGCAATACGCAGCCCGTTTCAACCAACGATGTGTATGGCGTTCTGGAAGAGGGTGTGCTGATGGTTTCCGCCCCCGGCGTGCTGGAAAACGATGGCGATGCGGATGGCGATCCGCTGGCTGCGCAATGGGCTTCCGATCCGGCCAACGGTTCGCTGCTTCTGAATACAAATGGCTCGTTCACCTACACGCCAAACAGCAACTTTTCCGGTGCGGACAGCTTTACCTATTCCGCGAACGACGGCACCGCAAACAGCACGGCGGCCACGGTGTTCATTACTGTCACCAACACACCGGATGCGCCGGTTGCGGTGGCCGACAGCTATGCGATGGTTTCCGGCACGTCCCTTAATGTTCCTGCTCCGGGTGTGTTGGACAACGATAGCGATGCGGATGGGGATGCGATCATCGCCATCAAGGTGTCGGAACCCACCCACGGGTCGGTGGTGCTTTCCTCCACCGGAGCATTCGTCTATTCGCCCGACAGCGGCTATCTGGGTGCCGACTATTTCGAGTACAAGGTGAATGACGGTTCGCTGGATGGAAACGTGGTTGCGGTGTCCATCACGGTCAATGAATCGGTGGCGGGCATCAAACCGAATATTCTAATCTTCTTCGCGGACGACATGGGCTATGGCGACACGCAGGCCTACAACCCGAACTGCCCCGTCGACATGCCGTGCATCGAGCAACTCGCCCAGCAGGGCATGCGCTTTACCGATGCCCACACCCCGGCGGCGCTTTGCGCCCCCAACCGCTACAGCCTGCTTTCTGGAAACTATGTTTGGAGGAATTCCGGCAATTCCGGGTGGCACTTTAATCGAGGATCTCAATTTGCTGTCGGACAGGAAAGTGTGGGTGCCATGCTCAAGAAGGCCGGCTACCACACCGCGATCCTTGGAAAGATGCACATCGGCGCCTTGGTTCAGCCCTTGGGCGGCGGCACCAACTATGACCAGCGCGACCCCTCCTACAATCCAAACAGGGATCAGACCATTGATGATGCGTTTGATCCGGCGGGAGCCGATTGGAGCGTGCCGTTGATCGATGGGATTTCCTCGAAAGGATTCGACTATAGCTTTTCCACTTACGGCGGCATTCAGGATACGCCCTACATGTTCTTTGAAAACGATCTCGTCTATGGAAACACGA
>JAOZKS010000351.1 GCA_029935255.1 Pontiella sp. | reverse complement strand
TAGAGGATGTCGCCATCGTAGTGGCCGTTCCGATTATGAATCATTGCAGCAACCGACGCCTGCCCGCAATACCACTGCCGCATTGCCGTTTCAACCACCTTCCCTGCCAAAGCCTCTTTGCCGATCCGTTTCAGGCGAAGCTCCGTCCGCAACCGCCGAGCCCGTGCATAGACCGGGCTTTGTTTAATTTTTCCTCTCACGCCCGGGCCCGGATCCGGGCGTATGTATTCCCAAGGAACTTCAGCTTCGGGAACCACTTTCAAATCCTCCATCTCCTCCAGCATTCGATTGAATGCGGCGGGCGACTTTTCGGGTTCGGAGCGCACGTGGCACGTCGCTCCAGAATTCGGGGCTCCGACAACAATCAAGGGGTCGATCACCTTGATTCCTTCACGCTTGAGCAACTTGGCCAATTCGACCACCACAAGGCCGCCAACGCAAAATCCGCCAAGCCGGATCGCTCCGGATTTTTTCGGGAGGAACCGGAGCAGTTCATCCCGATAGGCCTCGGCCATCTCCATGATGGTGTCCTCGCCGCGCCCACCATCCATGCCCTTCCACTGGAACGCATAGACCGGAAACCCAGCCCCCAGGTTTTCGGCGAAAAACCTAAAAATCAAAACATGGCCATCCCCGCCGTGCACCCAGAACAAGGGCGGTTGATCCGGCTGTCCGGCCTGAATACGTTTCAAGGAACGGTATTCCGCCAGATCGTCCGCACCGCCCGAGTCGATCCGTTTTGCCAGCGCTTCAATGGTGGAGGCTTGCACAAGCACCGCGAGCGTCATGTCGAGGCCGAACCGCTGTCTTATCCGCACAAAGAGGTCAACCGCCCGGAGCGAGTCGCCGCCGAGTTCAAAAAAATCGACATCGCGCGGCACCGTTTCGGCCCCCAGCAAGGCCTCCCAGATTTCAGCGAGTCCTGCTTCCGTTTCGGATTGGTATTCAACATCGCCCTCCACGAAAAGAACCGAATCGGCATTCGGTTCGGGCAACGCCTTGCGGTCGAGCTTGCCGTTGGGCGTGTGCGGAAAAGATTCGAGTACGGTAAAGCTGGAAGGAACCATATAGTTCGGTAGGCGGTCGCCGAGCCATGCATGGAGGGATGACGCCAGATTCTCAACGCCCGTGACGGCTGGGGTCAGATAAGCCACCAAGCGCTGATGGTGGTCCTTTTCGGAAAGGAGAACCGCCGCGTCCTGCACAGCTTCGTGGGTGCGTAAAGCCGCTTCAATCTCCCCCAGCTCAATCCGGAAACCGCGCAACTTTACCTGATGGTCGATGCGTCCAAGGCATTCCAAGCGCCCGTTCGGCATGTACCTCGCCAAATCGCCCGTCCGGTAGATGCGTTCGCCCGTTCCCGACAATTCGACAAACTTTTCTGCCGTCATCGCTGGATGGTTCAGGTAGCCCATGGCCAATCCATCGCCCCCAATCACCAGCTCGCCCTCCTTCCCGTCCGAAACCGGCATCATGGATTCATCGACGACATAGACCGTCGTGTTTGCAATCGGCAGGCCAATGCTGACGGGGCCTTCATCGATCTCGATGCGGTCGCATGTCGACCAGATGGTTGTTTCGGTCGGACCATACATGTTCCAAACGGATTGAGCTTTGGAAACCAGCTTATCCGCCAGATCACGAGGGAGCGCTTCGCCGCCGCAGAGCACCTTGAGCTCAGGCGAGGAATCCCAGCCCCCAGCCAGCATGAGCTTCCATGTCACCGGAGTGGCCTGCATAATGGTGATGGATTCATCCTCTATCGCTTGCAGCAACGCCTTGCCATCCATCGCCAGGTTTTCGGAGGCCATCACCAACCGTCCTCCAACCAGAAGCGGGAGGAACATTTCCAGCCCCGCGATGTCGAACGAAAGCGTGGTGACGGCAAGTAGCACATCCGAGTCGGTCATGCCGGGTTTCTGCTGCATCGAAATCAAAAAATTGGTCAAGGCCCGGTGCGAAATTCGAACCCCTTTGGGTCGTCCGGTGGAGCCCGAGGTGAAAATTACATAGGCCAGATTGTCTAGTCCCACATCGATCTCCGGCGGAGTTTCAGACAATCCCTGCTCCTCGACCAACAGCGGTGCAACGCCAAACTCACGTACTGTACTTTCGCGGGCGGCATCGGTCAGCACCACCTCCATCGCGGCATCCTCGACCATCCATTGGATGCGTTGTGCAGGATAGGCCGGATCCATCGGCACATAGGCCGCACCCGACTTTAAAACCCCCAGCATCGCCACCGGCATCAGCGCGGAGCGCGCCATGTAGATCCCCACCAGATCGCCGGGTTGAACGCCGCTCTTCAGCAGTGCAGCAGCGATGCCGTTGGCACGTTTTTCCACGGCCTGATAGCTCAGGTTTTCATCGCCAAAACAAACGGCTATCTGTTCCGGTTGCGTCACCGCCACCTGCGAGACCAGGACATCGACCCGTGCGCTCCTATCGTTAACCACTACCATTGAAAGTGACCCCTACGCCCCACGTAAAAAGAACTGCCCGAGTTTCCCTAGATTTTTCCCGGCCAAGGTGAGGACCCCTCCGACCTGGTTCCGGCGGATGGCTTGCCAGTCTTCCTTTGATTTTTGGATGATATGCTTCAGACTGCGATTGCTGACCCCGCCCATTCGCATTTTCACAAGTACCATTCGCAGGTAGGCCGGCTCGACTTCATGCTTTAAAAGAAGCCGCATCATAAAATCATAGTCCGCCGAACACCTGTAGGTCGTGTCGAAATATTCGCCGTTATCGAGTTTGACCCGCTCATAGATTTCCCGTTTCAGGTAAAGGCTTGGATGCGGCGGCATCCACCCCCACTTAAGCTTCCGCCGGTAATAGACCCCGCTATCCCAATGCCGCACCACACCGAATCCTCCAGCCTCCAAAGGGCGGACATATTGCAGATCGCCATAGAGCACCTCCGCGCCCGAATTCTCAAGCGCACATGAAATCCGGTTGAACACACTAGGCGAGGCGATAAAATCATCCGCATGTAGGAAGCCGACCACATCGCCCGTTGCCATATTCACCCCTTTGTTGAGGGCATCATAGATGCCGCTGTCCGGCTCCGAGATCAACTTGTCCGGCTGGAACTCTCCCTCTTTGAT
>JAOZKS010000350.1:2123-3111 GCA_029935255.1 Pontiella sp. | reverse complement strand
TTTGAGGGGGATGTCAGTCGTCGCCGCATTTTCCTGTGGGGTTTTGGCTTGTCCGCGATTGTTCTTTCTCTTGGGCTGGCCTTTTGGCTGTCGCGTCGCTACGGACGCTCTTTTTCCTCCAGCGCCTTCGACGATACCGAAGAGGGCATCCGGACCCTGATCGCCAAAGGCGAGAATCGATATACTGAATTCAAATCCACCATGCGGATGAACCTGCATTCCAAGAAGCCCGGCAAGGAGATCGAGCTGGCTTGGCTCAAGGGGGTTGCGGCATTCCTCAATACCGATGGCGGAACCCTCTTGCTGGGGGTTACCGATGCCGGGGAAGTCACCGGAATCGAACGGGATGTTTTTGAAAATGAAGACAAATGCCGCCTGCACTTCAAAAATCTGATCGCCACGCATATCGGTGCTGAAATGTCGAAATACATCCGCTTCGTTTTGGTTCCGATGGATGGGAAAACGGTCGGTCTGGTACACTGCGGCCGCTCCATCGAACCTGTTTTCCTGAAAGATGTTAATAAGGAAGCTTTCTATATCCGAAACGGACCCTCTTCCGACGAACTACCGGTCAGTAAAGCTCTTAAATATATCAAGCAACGAAAGAAATAAGCAGTGTGGACCGGATGAATACGAACCTGACCGGAAATGATATAGAGCATGAAAACCCTGTTGTTCTGTCAAAACCCAAGTTGTTCGACTGCCATAATCACATTCAGGACAAACGCCTGTTCCCCATACTCGAAAATGTGATGGAACGCGCCCGTTTGGCTGGCATCGAGAAGATGGCCATCAAGGGATGCTGTGAAGACGACTGGCCGCGGGTGGTGGAAATTATTAACAGGTATCAAAATACGTATTTATCGTTTGGTCTCCATCCGTGGTTCATTGACGGGCGTTCCAGCCAGTGTTTTCAAGTGCTGGAACAATTATTGACAACTTATCCACAGGCCTCGGTGGGGGAAATCGGCATCGACCACGCCATCGT
>JAOZKS010000350.1:0-2113 GCA_029935255.1 Pontiella sp. | reverse complement strand
TAAAACCGCGATGATGCCGAGCAGGAGCGCGTATTCCTTGCCCAGCTCGAAATGGCTCGAAAATTCAACCGCCCCGTCACCATTCACTGCCGTCGTGCGTGGAACCGATTGATTGAATTACTAGATCGCTTCGGCGAACTCCCCTGCGGCATGCTCATTCATTGTTTTGGCGGTTCGGCGGAGGTTGCGACCGAGCTGGTAAAGCGCGGGGCATATATTTCGTTCTCTGGCTCCATCACCCGCCCGGATGCCAGGCAAGCTGGCCCCGCCCTTCGTGCCGTGCCCAACGACCGCCTCCTCATCGAAACCGATGCTCCCGACATCCTGCCGCATAACATAGACGAGAAATGGCTTCTGCCCGGCGCAATCCCCTGCCTCGTTGCGAATGGGCGACCGTTGAACGAGCCCGCGAACCTCCGCTTCGTTCTCGCCAAAGCCGCCGAGCTCCGTGGTATTTCCGAAGAAACCCTCGCCGAGCTTACTTTCAGCAATGCAGAACGGTTTTTCTTTTGCCCATGAGGTTTTCGGCGTAGATTGCGCGCTCGATGAAAAGTGAGGGTACAGAGTCCCGTCCGTTCGGGGGGTGGAGGGAGCTGATGCAGCTCGCCTGGCCGCTGATCATTAGCTCGGGCACTTTTGCGGTACTGAATTTTTGCGACCGCCTTTTTCTTTCGCGGTACGACGAGGCGGCTTTCCGCGCCTCGCTACCCGCCGGAATCCTGTTCTTCACGCTGGTTTGCGGATTTATGGCGCTGGCGGCTTTTACCAATACATTCGTGGCCCAGTTCTGGGGGGCGGGTAATAAGGAGGGGTGCGCGCGTGCAACCGCACAAGGCATCATCTTTGCGTTGCTCTCGATCCCGCTGATCATGCTGATCACACCCTTCGGGATTTGGTTTCTGCGCATGAGCGGCCATGGTCCGGAAGTGTTGGCGCTTGAGGAGAAATATTTCAGCATCCTGATGTGGTGTGGCGGTGGAATGGTATTGAGTTCCGCGTTGAGCAGCTTCTTCTCGGGGCGAGGCAAGACCTTCGTCATCATGAGCTGCAATATTGTGGCGAACGGAATTAATGTTCTACTCAACTATCTCTTCATTTTCGGCAAGGGGGGGTTCCCTGAAATGGGGATTGCCGGGGCGGGGTGGGCCACCGTGATTGGGTCGTGGATCAGTCCGTTGATTTTTGCGGTTCTCTATTTCTCGAAGCCTGTTCGCTCGGAGTTTGGAACCCTTCGCAATCTGGAATTTGACCGGGGCTTATTCGTGCGGATGATTCGCTTCGGCTTGCCTTCCGGCATCCATTGGTTTCTGGATGTGGCGGCCTTCACCATCTTTGTCATGGTCGTGGGGCGAATGGGCCCCGTTGCGCATATTGCCAGCAATATTGCGCTGAGTGTAAACCTAATTGCCTTCATGCCGATGATTGGCATGGGCATGGCGGCCTCCGTGCTCGTCGGGCAGTATCTGGGGCGCAACGAGCCGGAGCACGCCGAACGAATGGGTTGGTTGGCACTGAAGATCGGTGTCGGCTATATCGCTTTAATCGGGATGAGCTTTCTCCTGTTTCCTACGGCTTACACTCAGGTTTTTGCACCCGATGCGGGGGGCTCGGTTTCACAAGCGGAACTGCTGAAAACCGCACGCGTTCTGCTGGCGATCCTCGCGATTTGGGGGGTGGCCGATGCGGCGGCGATCATTATTTCCGGAGCGCTTAAGGGGGCCGGCGACACCCACTTCGTCATGTATTTTCAGTCGGCCGCCGCATGGGGATTCCTCGTGCTTGGGCAACTGGCGATCGTGTTTGTATTTAACGGCGGCGTGTATGTCAGCTGGGGTTGGACCTTGCTCTACATCATGATTATGGGCGTGGGGTTCAGCCTTCGCTTCCGATCTGGGCGCTGGAAAAATATCGACCTGCTCGACCGCCGTGCAACGGTGACGGTCGATTCCATTCCCGTGGAGCATTAACCTCGGACTCGATAGATCGGGCGCTCATTCCTTCCAATGCCATATTGACAATTAGCTAAATAACTAAGTATAAGTGCGGCATGAACCATACATTGGAACTGCTAAAATCCCTTTCAGACCGCAACCGCCTGCGCGTGGTGGCGGCA
>JAOZKS010000349.1 GCA_029935255.1 Pontiella sp. | reverse complement strand
AGGACCTTCAGGTTATGAGCCTGACGAGCTACCGGGCTGCTCTACCCCGCAGTCTTCTTGTGTGTGACAAGGCGAGTGAAGATAGCGGATTTGTATTTTGTTGCAAGGGGTATTTCCACTTTTTTTCGGAGGGGGTCTATTCCCATGGTTTGCGGCCTTTTGGGGCGAATTTGCCTATGGTGTGGAACCTTGACGTTTGGGGTGGGGTCGGGTAGCTTCTGCGTTCATTTTTTCGAGGATTTAAGCAAATGCCGGATATTCAAATCATGCCTTCGATTTTGGCTGCGGACTTTGGCTGTTTGGCTGAGGGTTGCCAGCGTGCTGAAGCTGCGGGGGCGGATCAAATTCATGTGGATGTAATGGATGGGGTATTTGTTCCGAATATTAGCTTTGGGCCGGAGGCGGTTAAAGCGTCGGTCGCCGCAGTCTCTATTCCGCAGAATGTGCATTTAATGATTACGAAGCCGCAAAACTATATTCGGGATTTTGCCGATGCCGGATCGGATACGATTCAGATTCATGTGGAGTCGCAGTGCGATGTTCAAGAGACGTTGGCGGCGATCCGTGCGTTGGGCAAGCGTCCGGCAATTACCTTGAATCCGGAAACGCCGGTGGAGAGCATCTTTCCGTGTCTGGAAAATCGATGGGTGGATGAGGTGTTGGTGATGTCGGTGCATCCGGGGTTTGGTGGACAGAAGTATATGGCATCTGCCGAGGCGAAAATTGCGACGATTCGCCGGATGGCGGATTGGGTGGATATTGCGATTGATGGCGGTATTGATAACGAAACGGTGGCTCCGGCGGCGGGGGCGGGGGCGAATTTATTTGTGGCGGGCTCGTATCTCTTTAAACAGGACGACATGAAGGCGGCCGTTGCGGGACTTCGGGAAGTGGCCCGGAAAAACTTTTGTAAAGCACTATGAATGATCTCTCTTTAGTACGTAATTTTTCGATCATCGCGCACATTGACCACGGAAAGTCGACGTTGGCGGATCGTATGATGGAGCTGACCCAGACGGTGGAGCAGCGCAAGATGAAGGAGCAGCTGCTCGATTCGATGGATCTGGAGCGCGAGCGCGGTATTACGATCAAGGCGCATCCGGTGACGATGCAGTATAAGGCGAAGGATGGGAAAACGTATACTTTTAATCTGATCGATACGCCGGGCCATGTGGATTTTTCCTACGAGGTTTCCCGTAGCCTACAGGCGTGCGAGGGCGCGATTCTGGTGGTGGATGCGGCGCAGGGCGTGGAGGCGCAGACGGTTTCGAATACGTATCTGGCGACGGATAACGGACTCGATATTATCCCTGTGCTTAATAAGATTGAAATGCCGTTGGCGGATATCGATAAGGTCAGTCAGCAGATTGAAGATATTCTCGCGATTGAGGCAACCGATGCGGTGCAGGTAAGTGCGAAGACGGGGCTGGGTGTGGATGCCTTGCTTGAGGCGGTTATTGAGCGGATTTCTCCGCCGGAACCGGCTAGGGACAGCACTACGCGTGCGCTTGTTTTTGATTCGAAGTATGATGCGTTCCGCGGTGTGGTGATCTATATGCGTCTGTTCAGCGGAACGCTCAGGGCGGGGGATCGGGTGCAGGTGATGAGCACCGGTGAAAATTACGAGATTAAGGAAGTCGGTGTTTTCACTCCCGAAATGGAAAGGAGAAAGGTGTTGGAGGAGGGGTCGGTTGGTTATGTGATTGCCAATATCAAGGGTGCTTCAGAAATTCAGATTGGCGACACGCTGACCCTGACCAAGTCGCCCGCCAAAGAGGCCTTGCCGGGCTTCAAGGAAATCCACCCGATGGTCTTTTCCGGTATTTATCCTGTTGAGACGAGCGATTATGAAAAGTTGGGTGCCAGCATGGATAAGCTGCGCCTTAACGATGCCTCGTTTTCGTTTCAGGCGGAGTCGTCGATTGCGCTGGGCTTTGGTTTCCGTTGCGGCTTTCTTGGGTTGCTTCATATGGAAATCATCATGGAGCGCCTGCGCAGGGAGTATAACCTCGATATTATTTCCTCGTACCCCAATGTCGTTTATCGGGTGGTGATGAAAAACGGGGATGTGAAGGAAATCGATAATCCAATGTATCTGCCGGATATGAATAGTATCGAGCACATTGAGGAACCCATGATCACGGCGACGATTATCTGCCCAACGGATTATCTGGGCGATATGATGCAGCTGATTATGGAACGGCGCGGGGAGATCAGGAAGACGGACTCGATTGATGGCACGCGTGTCATGCTGACCTGCTACATGCCGTTGAACGAGGTGTTGATCGATTTCTACGACCGGCTCAAAACCATTAGTCGGGGCTATGCTTCGATGGACTATGAATATTCCGACTACCAACCCTCTGAGCTTGTGCGGATGGATATTATGATCCACAGCGAGGTGGTGGATGCGTTTTCAAGCATCCTTCACCGCTCCAAGGCGGAATTCCGTGGACGGCAAATGTGCAAGTCGCTCCTCGAGGTTATTCCCCGCCAGGCCTTTGCGGTGGCGGTGCAGGCGGCGATAAATGGAAAGATTATTGCCCGGGAAACGATCAAGGCCTACCGCAAGGATGTAACGGCCAAGTGCTATGGGGGCGATATTAGCCGTAAGCGCAAGTTGCTTGAGCGCCAGAAGGAAGGGAAGAAGAAGCTCAAGAAGATCGGTAAGGTGAATATTCCGCAGGAGGCCTTCATTGCCGTCCTGAAAACGAACAAACAATGAGAATTCCGCAGGATTACTCGTTACACAAAGGATTTCCAATGATTGGGTTTTTGAAGAAACGAAAGCTGCGAAAGCAGTTGAAGGAATATCTCCACGCGGCTCGGCATGCTCGGCATATGCGTGATGATATCGCCGATCCAAAGGATGTTGAGACGCTGAGAGCGGCGGAGGCCGTGGTGCGTGAAATCCGCCGGTCGGGCGAGGGCGATGTGGATAAGGCGGTTGAACGTTTGTCTGCGGCGGCCAATACGGTTTATCCCTCTTCTAACACATCTGGTGTTCGTGAAAATGTTGAGGTTGTGATTGTGGCACTGGCGGCCGCCATGGCGATTCGCGCCTTTTTCTTCCAGCCCTTCAAGATCCCAACGGGCTCCATGCAGCCGACGCT
>JAOZKS010000348.1 GCA_029935255.1 Pontiella sp. | reverse complement strand
ATCAATATTTGGCGCGGAACCTATACGACCAACAAAGTTGGCAGGGGCTTGTTTATCGATGCCGTGCGGGCGGGTGTTCCGGTCTATCTCCTAAGTAATCTCGCGCAGCATCACGCCGATGCGCTCGAAGACAACTGGCCGGACTTTTTCGACGATGTGGCGGGTCGATTCTTTTCCTATGAGATGAAGGCGCATAAACCGGAACCGGCGATCTACCAGCAAGTCCTTAAGCAATTGGGTGTGGTGGGCGAACAATGCTTCTTCATCGACGACATGGCAGAGAACGTTGAAGCGGCCCGCGAGGCAGGAATCCAAGCATACCCATTCATCCCCGAAAATCACGTCGCCATTCGCCAGGCGGCGACGGAGTTTTTTTGTAGGCATCGAGTGTAAAAACGCTTGCTTGGCAGGGACATATGTCGTATATAAAGAGACATATGACAGGAGTCGGTAATGAAAAAACAACCTTTGATTTATCCCACGTATGAAGAGCAGGGTCATGAGGCCCTAATGGTGGAAGAGCCTGTGGCTCTCTTTGGCACCGTTGAGAATCGGGGGGAAGTCATTGCTCGGATCAAGGAAGGCCTGCCAACGGAAAGCTTCGAAAAGTTGCGAGAGGAATTTGGTATCACCGCCGTCGAACTGGCCAAGACGTTGAATATAAATATGCGTACGCTTAGCAGGAGAAAGCAGAGCGGTCGGCTGGATATTGATGAGTCGGAGCGGGTCTACCGGTTGGCTCGCCTGTTCCAAATTGCCTTGAATCTGTTTGGGGATGCCGGTCTGGTTCAGCGCTGGTTTGCCGCCCCAAAGGAAATTTACGGAGGGCTTACACCTCTCAATTATGCCGATACCGAACCGGGGGCGCAGGAGGTTGAAAAGCAGTTGCGCCGCCTTGAGCATGGTGTTTTTTATTAAGGAGAGATTCAGTGCCCCAGGTCTGGCGACTCGTTCATGGTAAATATGTCCACAGTGCTTTTTCCGGTGACGGAGCTCGTTTGGCAGGCGGGCGGTGGAACTCGGAGGGTCATGCTGTGGTCTACACGGCGGGATCGCTTTCGCTGGCCTTGCTTGAAATTATCGTTCATCTGGAATTCAAAGAGGCACTGAAGTTCTACAAGGCGATTCCCGTTGAAGTCCCCGAAGTCCTGTTGCAGTCGATCGATCCGACAAAATTGTTGGAGGGCTGGAGTAAAAGCCCGCCGCAATCCAGCACGCAATTCATTGGTAATTGCTGGGTGGAGGGGGAGGGTTCCGCTGTGTTAAAGGTCCCCAGTGCAATTATTCCTAATGAATTCAATTATCTGCTAAACCCCGCCCATCCCGAATTCGACCGGGTCAAGCGGGGCGTGCCCATCGATCTTCCGGTCGATCCAAGGGTGTTTGCCAAGCTGGGTTGAGTTCTACGAAAAAGCCCCGCAACCGCGGGGCTTTTTCGTGATTCGGTTAATTCCTGATGGACCTAATCCGCCAGCACTTTGTTGAGGCGGGCGGCGAAGGCGGCGGGATCGGCGACCTTGGCACCGGAGGCGATGACGGCCTGATCATGCAGTAGCTTCGTCAGGGTTTCAACCTTTGGATCGTTGGCATCGGCATCGTAGAGTGTCTGCACCTTTTTGACGACGGCGTGCTCGGGGTTGAGTTCGAGTACGCTTTCCTTTTTTGGCACATCCTGTCCCATGCGGCGCATCATCTCTTCGATGTGCGGGCTCATGGAATATTCGTCGCCCACGAGTACGGCGGCGGAATCTTTGAGGCGGGTGGTCAACTTGACCTCCTTGACGCCGTCGAGGGTTTCCTGGGCGAAGCCAAGAAACCCTTCGAAGGTTTTTTCTTCGTCCTTGAGCGCATCCTTGTCGGCAATCTCGCCTTTGTTGACGGCTTTGAGTTTCTTTCCCTTGTACTCCATGAGCTGTGGGATAACGAAGTCGTCGATCGGATCGATCATCAGGAGGACTTCTTTCCCGTCGGCCTTGAAGGATTCGAGGTAGGGGGAGTTCTCGATGGAGCTGCGGTTTTCGCCGGCCAGATATAGGATTTCCTCCTGGCCGTCGGCCATGTTTTCAACATAGTCCGCGAGGCAGGTCTTTTCCCCGGCATCCTTGGTGGTGGTTTCGAACAGGAGCAGGTCGGCAATCTTTTCTTTGTTTTCCCAGTCGGACTGGAGGCCTTCCTTGAGGATGGAGCTGAATGCTTCGTGGAATTTGAGGAATTTGTCGTAGTCCTTCTTTTTCATGGCGGCGAGGGTTTTGAGGATCCGGCCGACGAGGTTCTTGCGGATTTTGTCGAGCATCGGATTTTCCTGCAGAATCTCGCGCGAGACGTTCAGCGGGAGGTCGGAGGAATCGACGACCCCTTTGACGAAGCGTAGATAGCTCGGCAGGAGGTTGTCGAACTCGTTGGAGATGAAGACGCGCTGGACGTAGAGGTTGAGGTGCGCCTTGGGGTCGTTGTTCATCATCATGTCGAAGGGCTTGGCTTCGGGGATGAAGAGCAGGGCCTTGAATTCAAGGACACCTTCGGCGTTGTAGTGGATGGTTTCGGCGGGGTCGTTCATGTCGTGCGAGACATGCTTGTAGAACTCGGCGTATTCCTCGTCCTTGATCTCGCTTTTTTGCCGGAGCCAGATGGCTTTCTGGGTGTTGATCTGCTCTTCCTTTTCCTCTTCCACTTCCGTCTTTTCGTCCTTCACGGTCGTGAAGAGAACGACGGGATGTTCGAGGAAATCGGAAAACTTTTTGACGGTGGAGCGGAGCGTCCATTCGTCGAGGTATTCGGTGGCATCCTCCTTGAGGTGCAGGATGATATCGGTGCCGCGTGTTTTCTTGTCGGAGTCGGAAATTGTGAAGCTGCCCGTACCCTTGGATTCCCATTGCACGGCATCTTCGCCATGCGCCTTGGTGATGACGGTTACGTCGTCGGCAACCATGAACGAGGCGTAGAAACCGACACCGAACTGACCGATCAATTCCGGGTTGTTCTTCACATCCATCTCTTTTGCTTTTTCGAGGAAGGCCTGGGTGCCGGAATGGGCGATGGTTCCGAGGTTCTGAATCACGGATTCGTGCGACATGCCGATGCCGTTGTCGGAGATCGTCAGCGTCTTGGCCTCCTTGTCGGCG
>JAOZKS010000069.1 GCA_029935255.1 Pontiella sp. | reverse complement strand
ATCATCGCCATACCACTGCTTGTCGCCTTCTTCGCGCGAGTCGCCTTCGTTCGCTTCCATCGTGAGCGGAAAGAACTGATGCATGGCGGAACCGTTCGGCAGTTGAACGCTGAGGAGCTTTTTCATGAGCTCCTTGGCTTCTGCCGGAGCACTGGCCAACACCCCCATCACATCCTGCGAACTGTCGCGAAAGCCGATGCCGCGTGCGCCGAGGCCAAGCTGGTAGAGCGAGAGATAGCGCGACCAGTTGAGTGTGGTGTGGCACTGGCGCGGGTTATGGATGTTGACCATCGAGTTGAAGGCTTCATCGGGCGTTTCGCATGTGGCCGCCGCAAGATAGTCGTCCCAGGATTCGCCCAGCTCCCTAAAGGCCGCATCCACGTTTTCCAACGACCGAAATTTTTCTGCCGCTCCCTGCACCTTCCCCGGTTCATCCTGCCCCAACTGGGTCACGATGCATTTGGTTTCGCCGGGTGCTAGCCTTCCAAGTTTATGCAGCAGTGCGGCAATATTATCAGCGCGGCGAGCTTCGCAGTTCGACAGACTTTCATTCTGCAATTCCAGCGGGTTTTTCCATGTGCCGTATTCGTTGTCGCCAAGGAACAGCTTGCGATCGGTTTGGAAGGAATCGACCGGAACATTAGAAGTGAAGAAGTTATTTTCGTATGCTTTCTTCATGAAGGCGTATTGACGCAACAACACCGTGCCGTCGGCATTCTTCTCGGCATCGACCGTCATGGTCTGCGGCACCCAATCGGCGTTGGTGTATTGCTTGAGCGCATCAAAATGGGTGAATTCCACGACAGGGATCACATCGAGTTCGAGAGGCTCATCGCGCAGGTTGGTCACCTTGATGTCGCGGAGTACGATGTTCTCTCCGTTAGGAACAAAGATAGTGACTTCCGTACGGATGCCGTAGAATTCGGAAACAATGCGTTGATAAGACAGACCGACGTGGCATTCATACTTGTCGTAGGCATCAAGCGTCGGCACGAAGAACGGAGAGAAAACCTTGTAGCCATCGGCCTCCTTAAAGCGGATGTAGAGGGTTTCGCCCTTGAACTCCGAGCTGGGGAGCTGAGGAATGTATTTCACGATGCGGTTCAGCGCCGGATCGCCCTTGCAGATCAGCGAGCCACCGGTGTGGTCGACAATACCACCAAACTCCAGCGTGCCGACATAGTTCGTCCATTTGACCGGGGTCTTGGGATTCGTGATTACATACTCGCGATTCGCGTCGTCAAAATATCCATATTTCATACTTACTCCTTAATCTATTTCTGACTGCGTATTTCATGATGAGTCATACGCAGTATGTTTAAACTTTTCCGCGGCGCGCTTCGAGTTGCTCGCGGATTTCCGCCGCCTTCTGCGGGGTGATCGGGAAAAACCTCAATAAAAACAGGGAGAGCACCAGCGCCGTAACCGGAATCACGATGTAGCCGATGCGCATGTTGCGGTAGACCGCCTCCGGTTGCGCACCCTCGAGTGCGGCATCGAATCCCGTGAACTCCAGTAGCGGCCCGGAAATCAGGAAGCCCAGACAAAAACTAAATTTAAGTATCCAGGAAAAGATCGATGCAAAATTTCCTTCGCGCCGTTCGCCCGTTTTAAGCTCATCATAGTCCACAACATCAATCTGCATGGAAGAGATCATCAGCCAAAGACCCGCATAACCTGCCCCAATAAATATCGTGTTGACTAGCATTACATACGGATAGGAAGGATTGAAGGTCCACCACGTCGTTGCCGCTGATACAAGCACCATAGAGACAGAAATAAACAGGCATTTTATTTTTCCGATTTTAGTGGAAAGCCAGCTAAACAGCGGAATAAACGCGAGGCTGAAGACCGTATAAACCACACTGCCATAGCCCGCAAATCGAGAGGCAATATCCCACTTTCCACC
The DNA here is from genome assembly GCA_029935255.1 of Pontiella sp. GTDB lineage: Bacteria > Verrucomicrobiota > Kiritimatiellia > Kiritimatiellales > Pontiellaceae > Pontiella. The sequence continues at coordinate 8,268 of JAOZKS010000069.1, read as the reverse complement.
CAGCACATAGTAGGTGCCTACATAGCGTCCATAACTATCGAAAATGGCCGTTCCTAATAGAAAAAAGAGCGTGAACAGACACAGGATTATAAAGGGGCCGTTGGTGAGGGTTTCCTTTAAGCTTTTAAAGAACGGCACCTTTTTTTGCTTGGTGATCACACCGCTTTCATAATACCGCTCCTTTACGAAGAGAGCCGGAATGATTCCGCCAATTAAAATGACCCCTGCAATGGCAAAACTAATGTACCGCATTCCATTGGCCGTACTCGGTTCGTTCGTGATTGAACTAATAAATATTGGACGAAGTGTAATCCACCAAACCCATCCATTAACCAACCCCGCCAACGTCTGGAAATACCCTCGGAAAGCCGTCACCCGAGTACGTTCGTTATAGTCGGGCGTCATCTCCATCAGCAGGCTTTGGTACGGCATGGCCCAGATGGTGAAACAGGTGTAGAATAAAATACCGAAGCCAATCACCCAAAACATATTCTGTTCGGGACTAAGCCCTGCCGGAGCCCACCAGATCAGCGGATAGGTGATGGCAGACAAAATGGCCCCCACAAAGATGAACGGGCGCCGCCGACCCCAGCGGGTACGGGCATTATCGGAAATCCAGCCCATGAGCGGGTCGATGATACCGTCCCACAAGCGTAGCGACATCAGGATGATCGAGACGTACAGCGGCCGCATCTGCATTTCCATATTGAACAGCGGATAGGCAATGCTCACGAGCACCCAGACACTCAGAATATCCACCGGGCCGCCGAGGGCGTAGGCCAGCTTCTTCCCGAAAGGCACGCGGTCTTCGGGGGCCACGATAGATGATGTATGTTTAGACATGTTGTTCTCCATTCGCCCGTCGGGCATTGAGGTCGGCTTCGATGGTCTTCAGTTGTTTTCCGGTTAACGGGTAAAGTAGAATCAGGACAAAACCAATTGCGCAGGGGATCGCGGAGATCCAGCTGACCATGCCCTTGATGCCGGCGAGCGCCTGCGGGGTTTGTTCGGCGTTGGCTTGGTAGCCAATATAGGCGAGCACCGCCATGCCCAGCGCACCGCCAAAGGTGTAGCCGAATTTTTGCGCCATCGTGCAGGCCGACATCACGAGGCCGGTGGCGCGGCGCCCGGTCTTCCACTCGGAATAGTCGGCGGCATCGGTATACATTGCCCAGACCAGCGCTGCGGTCGGGCCGAAAATAAAATTGATCAGGATGTGAACGACCATCATCAAACCGATGTTGGTCACCGGAACAAAGTAAAAGGCGGCCGTGAAGATCAACGTGCCGAGCATGCAGAGCGCATAGCCGATCTTCTTGCCAAAACATTTCTCAATCCAGCCTACCGCAAAGATGGACACCAGATTGGCCAGCGTACCGGCCAACATGAACAAGGGGCCTAGTTTTTCGTTTCCGACGTTATATTTAAAGTAGTAGATGATGGCTCCATTGCGCAGGCAAACGTGGAACAGCGTGATGATGCCCAACGCGAAGAGAACCAGCCACGGTTTGTTGGTCACCAGATCGAGCAGGTCGCGTCCGAGCGAGGTCTTTTGCTTGGCGGACGGCTGAACGCGCTCCTTCGTGGTCGCAAACGTTACAATAAACAGGAAGGCCGCAATGCCCGAAAAGACGCTGATCGCCCACTGGAACCCTTTCTGTTCATTGATCACCACCACCTCGATCCGGTGGTTCGAACGGTCCACTCCCTGAAAGATATCAGCCAGCGGAACTTCGAGTGTTTGGAATCCGCTCAGCAAATAACCAATCGATTCAAAGCCTTCACTCGGTTGATCGATGGCCTGTCCGGCTTCTTCATAATAGTCGGGCGTGTTGACATAGAGGGTTTTCTTTTTTGTGATCCGGCCCAGATCTTCTTCATCGACCAGCCCAAACTGGAGGCCGAGGCGCTGAACAAATCCGGGGGTCGTGAATTCGGGAGAAAGCGCAGCAACTTCCAGGCGCGAGGAGCCATTCCCCTGCTCCGCAACCACCACGGTTTCTCCGCGCACCTCGGCAGAAATTACGCTCTGATCCGCGGCTCCGAAATGGGCCACCATCGGCAGCGTTGCCGCCTGAACAATCAAGCCTCCGGTAAAGGCCATGATGAAGCGCATTTGGGAAAACTTGGTGCGAACCGAGGGATCGGGCGACACCACCCCCATCAGCGAGGAGTAGGGAATGTTGACGATCGTATAAACGAGAACCATCAGGCCGTACGTTAAGTAGGCATAGATCAGTTTACCCCCCGGCGAAAAGTTTGGCGTGGTGAAAGTCAGCGCTCCAACGATACCGAAGGGAATGGCCCCCCACAGCAGATAGGGGCGGAACTTGCCCCAGCGGCTATTCGTCCGGTCGGCGAGGATTCCAACGAGGGGGTCGTTGACGCTGTCCCAGATGCGTACCACGAGGATCATGGTTGCCAGTACGGCGGGTGCGAGACCGAATACATCCGTATAGAAATAGTTCAGGAACCAAACGAACTGCATCCAAAACAGATTGGATGCCAAGTCGCCCAGCCCATAGCCGAACCGTTCACCAAATGTAATCTTCTCGTTCATCTATATTCTATTTAGAAGAGGTCTCCGTATGCTCCAGAATAAACTTAACGCTGTCGGCCTCAACCGTTTTGCGGTCGGGTTTAATAGACGGGTTCCACCAGCCATGTCCCGCGCCTTCGACCACCTGAATCTCCACGGGCGCACGGGCCGATTCCGCCTTGCTCTTCAGGTGTTTCGCGTGCCGGAACGAGATGATCGCGTCTTCATCGCCGTGCACATGCAGCAACGGGGCGCTGTTCTTGTTCAAGTAGCAAACCGGGCTAACCTCTTCGATCAGCTGTCGTGTTTTCGCATCAGCTCCCTTGTACTTAAATTCCCCTTGCGGCTTGGTGATGCGCATGGACCAATGGTCCATCGGAAACTTGGCCTTCACATTCGTGCCGATAAACAACATGGGATCGCGAAAGTCCGAAGGACCAAACCAGGAAACGCCCGCCACCGGAGAAACCTTGTATTCCGCCAACGCCGGATCGCCTGCAAAATCATCCGGTCCCGACCATGTCAGCAACTGCGCAAGATGCCCCCCAGCCGAGGAACCGAAGACCACCACCTTGTCCATATCGATTCCAAGCTCTGCTTCATGCTTCTTCAAAAAACGCAGTCCGTCACGACAATCGACCGCACAATCGCGCATAATATTCGGATCGCTTGGACTCCACATTTTAACCAATCGATACGATACGCCAACGCAGACAAAACCCTTCACAGAGAGCGCCTCGAAGATGGGCCGAACCCCTCCATCAATCTCTTTTCTACCGCCCGACCAACCTCCGCCATGCGTATAGTAGAGCACGGGTGCTTTTTTATATTTTTCAAACCTCGGCGGATAAATATCCAACAACAACACCTCGTTCCCCACCCGCTTATAGACCACGTTGCGCTGCACCTCGCCATCCCATTCAGGATCGGGAAGATCGACCTGCGCCAGAAACTCGGAAAACTTCAACACCTCGTCGCCATCGGCATCGAACGAACCATATTTCGCCCAAGCCTCGGCATCGGCCGGAGTCAACTGGCCATCCTTGTTCTGGTCGCTAGAGTAATACGCCGCATTGGCGAGTGTTTTCCGATTATAGGCCTCGTCCGTTTCGAAAGGTTCCGCCTGTACCGGAGTGAAAATGGAGACCGCAATTAAAACCCCGAAAATATAACCGATCCTTTTTTTCATAAGCCCTGCTCCTGAATTATCCTAAAACGACTTCCACTTCATGAACACAGTGATCCCCGAGAAGTGGAATTCTGTTTCCTTGGGTCAGGTCGCCGTCCACCAGCAACATGACCACCCCTTTGCAAACCCCGTCGGGATTCTTGACCGTGATCCGATAGTCCGCACCACGGAAGCGGCGGACGACGGTATATCCCTTCCACTCCTTCGGGATGCAGGGGTCAACCACGAGGCCGTCATAGTCGGGCTGGATGCCGAGGATATAGTGCGAGATCGTCGCCCAGTTCCACGCAGCGGTTCCCGTGAGCCACGAGTTTTTCGCCTCGCCCGGTTTAAAAGCGTCTTTGCCGGCAATCATCTGTGAATAGACGTAGGGCTCCATCTTGTGCAGTTCGGAAATTTCCTCGCGATAGGCCGGCGCAATGCGCTTCCAATAGTCAAACGCACGATCCCCATTGCCGGCCATGGTTTCACCAATGCAGATCCATGGATTGTTGTGGCAGAAGATTCCGGCATTTTCCTTGTAGCCCGGCGGGTAGGTCGAGATTTCGCCATACTCGACCACATACTTCGTAAACGCCGGGTTGTTCAATACAATACCGTGTTCGCAGGCCAACCGTTCGTTGACGGAGTCGAGGGCCTTTTCACAGAGCCCCTCGTCCTTGCCGATTTCAGCCATCGTGCAGAACCCCTGCGACTCGATGAAGATTTGCGCTTCCTCGTTTTCGTGACTCCCGACCTTCTTGCCGTAGAAATCGTAGGCACGCAGGAACCAATCGCCATCCCAGCCATGTTGTTTGACCGCTTCGATCATTTTGTCGACATGGCCCTGCGCCGCCGACGCGTCGGCATCCAGTCCGCGCAGCTTGCAAAGACGAACATACTCCTTTCCATAGAGCACAAACTGCCCCGCAATCATCAGCGATTCCGCAGAACCGCCCGCCTGATTTTCCGTGGTCTGGAACGATTCATTCGGATCGTTCGAAAAGCAGTTGAGGTTGAGGCAGTCGTTCCAGTCGGCCCGCCCAATGAGAGGGAGTCCGTGCGGACCCAGCTTGTTTACCGTATGGTAGAAGGAGCGGTTTAGGTGCTCAAACAACGATTCAGCCTTGCTCGCATCTGAATCGAATGGAACGGATTCATCGAGAAGGTCCCAATCGCCGGTCTCCTTGATGTAGGCCGTCACCGAAAGGATCAACCACAGAGGATCATCGTTAAAGTTTCCGCCAATCTCGGCGTTGCCCTTCTTGGTGAGCGGTTGGTACTGGTGATAGGCGGAGCCGTCCTCGAATTGCGTGGCGGCAATATCAAGAATGCGTTCTTTCGCACGTTCCGGAATCTGGTGAACGAAGCCGATCAAATCCTGATTGGAATCGCGGAAGCCCATGCCCCGGCCAATGCCCGATTCGAAGAACGAGGCGCTGCGTGACATGTTGAAGGTGACCATGCATTGGTACTGGTTCCAGACATTCACCATGCGGTCGAGTTTCTCGTCGCCGCTATCGAGCTGGTAGACCCCCAGCAGATTGCTCCAATAGGAGGAAAGTTCCGTCAGCGCAGCATCGACCTTTTCAACGGTGTCGAACTGCGCAATCAAAGCCTTGGCCTTGGTTTTATTAATCCTGTTTTTACTTTCCCACTTTTCGGCCCCGGCATTCTCGACATAGCCCAGCACAAAAACCAGCTCATGCTTTTCGCCCGGTTCCAGATCGATCTCCAGATAGTGCGAGGCAATCGGCGACCAGCCGTGCGCCTCGGAGTTGCGCGGTTTGCCTTCCATCACAGCCTGCGGCGCATCGAACCCGTTGTAGAGGCCAACAAACGACTCCCGGTCCGTATCGAATCCTTGAATCGGGGTGTTCACGGAATAGAAGGCATAGTGGTCGCGACGCTCTTTATATTCGGTCTTATGGTAGAGCACCGAATCCTCGATTTCCACTTCGCCGGTGGAGAGGTTCCGCTGAAAGTTTTCCATATCGCTCTGCGCATTCCACAGGCACCATTCCGCCAACGAAAACAGCTTCAGGCTTTTACGTTCCCGGGAAAGGTTTTCGACCACAAGCTTGTGTACCTCCGCATGAACGCCGAGCGGAACAAAACAGGTTAGTTCAGATTTCACCTTGTTCTTTATTCCGGTGAATTTTGAATAACTCAGGCCGTGGCGGCATTCATAGGAATCGAGCTCGGTTTGCGTGGGCTTCCAACCCGGGTTCCAGACGCTATCGCCATCCTTGATGTAATAGTAACGCCCCCCGGTATCAATCGGCACATTGTTATAGCGGTAACGCGTCAACCGCCGGAACTTCGCGTCCTTATAGAAGCTGTACCCTCCGCCCGTGTTGGAAACCAGCCCGAAAAACTCCTCGTTTCCCAAATAGTTGATCCACGGAAACGGCGTTTTCGGTTCCGTAATTACGTACTCGCGGGCGCTATCGTCAAAATATCCAAATTGCATTCCAATCAACCTCCGGTTAAAACGAAATATAAATAGATCACTATTAGATCTAGGTCAACTATTAATGGATCATTTATAAATATCAGATTATTCTTATTAGCTTGAGTATGCCCCCCTCTTCAGTATAACAATCATCTATCTTTATTGATGAGGAGTCTAAAATGAGAAGAAGAAACTTCATTGCCAGCGCAGTTATGGCCACGGTATCGGGCGGTATTGCAGCCCAATCTACCGCGCGCCCCAACATTGTATTCATCATGGCGGACGACCATGCCGCACAGGCCATCAGCTGCTACGGGAGCTGGCTGGCTCAGATTGCCCCCACCCCGAACATTGACCGGATTGCCAAAGAAGGCACACGATTCAACAACGTTTTCTGCACCAACGCCATTTGCGGCCCGAGCCGCGCGGCCATTCTGACCGGTAAGTTTAGCCACATAAACGGCTTCTATAAAAATGAAGGTGGCGGCGACTTCGACGGATCGCAGCAAACCTTCCCCAAACTGCTGCAGGCCGCCGGCTACCAGACCGCCGTCATTGGCAAATGGCATCTCGGTACCGCCCCAACCGGGTTCGACTATTCCAAAGTGCTCTTCAACGGGAACGGCCAGGGAAGCTACTGGAACCCCGAATTTCAGCTGAACGGAAAGGAAATCGTCAAGGAGACCCAATTCCACTCTACCCGGCAAATCGCCAACGATGCCATTCAATGGCTGAAAACCGGCCGCGACAAAACCAAGCCCTTCATGCTGATGTACCAATTCAAGGCCCCCCACCGCATTTGGGATCCCGACCCGGCTTACCAAAACCTCTTTGCCAATATCGAAATCCCCGAACCGGAAACCTTCAACGACTCCTATGTCGGCCGCAAGGCCGCCGCCGACCAATGGCAATCCATCGAGCATAATCTCAACCCACTCGACCTGAAACAAACCCCGCCGCCCGAACTAAAAGGTGAAGCACTCCAGCAATGGCTACATCAGGGAAACAACAACGAATTCTGGACCCCCGACCCCAAACTGAAAGGGCAGGCGCTTAAGAAATGGAAGTACCAGCGCTATATAAAGGATTATCTCCGGTGCGTACGCGGAGTGGATGATGCCGTCGGGCGCATGCTCGACTATCTCGACCAAAGCGGACTCGCCGACAACACCCTCGTCATCTACACCTCCGACCAAGGTTTCTACCTCGGCGAGCACGGCTGGTTCGACAAGCGGTTCATGTATGAAGAATCCTTCCGCATGCCGTTTCTCATGCGCTGGCCGGGACGGATCAAGTCCGGAACGGTCAACAACGACTTGCAGATGAATATTGATTTCGCCCCCACCCTGCTCGAAGCCGCCGGGGTTCCCATCCCTGGAGACATTCAAGGCAAGAGCTTCGCGACCGGGGCGTCGAAACGAAATTCAGTCTACTACCACTACTACGAATTTCCTTTCTGGCACCATGTCCAACCGCACTACGGCGTGCGCACCGAACGCTATAAGCTCATTCACTTTTACTATTCCATGGACGAGTGGGAGCTCTTCGACCTCAAGAAAGATCCCAATGAACTGAAGAATCTCATCCACGACCCCGAATATGCCGCCGTCGTCAAAAAGATGAAGGCTGAACTGAAAGCCCAGCGCCAAGCTTATGGCGACACCATGAGTCCGAAGCAAATGCGTGCCATGACCGATGCCCGAATCGAACGGGTTTATAAAGAGGAATAAGCAAAATGATTCAGAACAAAGCAATGCTCCTGGCTGGAATGATTACGTTGTCCATGAGTAGTAACGCAACACAGATCCAGGCATCGAATGAACGGATTCAGGTGTATGGCACAAAATATACTACGGCAACAGAAAGCGGGTTGCAGTTCCAGCGGCACCGCGAGGATATCCTGCAATTACCACGCAAGGAACTGGGTATTAACCCCGACAAAGCGCGCAATACCTCCGGCATAGTGATTGCCTTTAAAACCGACGGCAAAGAAAGGTGTCAGGAAAGGTGTCAGGGAAAGGTGTCAGGAAAGGTGTCAGGAAAGGTGTCAGGGAAAGGTGTCAGTGTAGACATTTGAACATTTTCTCCAGTTTCCTTTTCCCTTCC
>JAOZKS010000347.1 GCA_029935255.1 Pontiella sp. | reverse complement strand
TTCGATCGGTTCAACCACGGCCACCACCTTTTCAGGCTCCACATCAACTTCTACCATGCTGGAAACAACGCTTTCTTCATCGATTCCCTCTAGTGCTTCGACCGTTCCTTCAGCCACAAGTGTCGCCACCTCCATGAGGTTTGAATCTTCTTGCGGAAGGATAAAATCATCATTCTTGTCAATTTCCAACGGGAAGAAGGCGGCACTGGAATCGTTCTTGACCTCCTGGTTCTTTTCGAGCACGGCCGATACTACGGGCTCTTTGGAAACCTCCAGCTTTACTGGCTCAGGTTCAGCGACCTCCATGGCAACCGCCACCTCCTGCAGTTCCTCCACCGCTTCGGGAATCTTGATCATGAGCTGCGCAGCTTCATCCGGCGCTTCCTCGAAAGCCTTCTGCTCCTTCAGGACTTCAGAAACCGCCGCGACAGGTTTTGCCGAGGGATCATGCCCGATACCCAAACGGGTGAGTACCAGCCAAATCAAGCCAATGATGACACCGGAGAGCATGAAGGGGAAGATGAGTGCGCTAACAATCACGTTCCAGCCCGAGTTCGAAATCCGGCTGTTCAAAAAACCATCCAGTACAAGTAAAACAACAATAACGAGAACGAAGGGAACCTGCCCTTTTCGGAAGAAAGCCAACCGCACTTTGGTGGTGGCATTGCCCACAGCCAAGGCCCCGAACGCACCATAGGTTGCTCCTGCGGTCGTTACTTCCGCAATATTCACGTCCGGCAGCAACCGAACCCCCTGAAAGGCGAGAAAGCCCCCGGCCACATAGGAGAATGCAACAACCAACGGCTGAAGCCCCATCAGGCTAACCGCCCATAGCAGAGAACAAACATTCAGGATAACGAAGGCACCCCAAAGTGGAATGTTGTCTATCGGTGCCAGCTGACCGTTTTTTGTTCCCATCCAAACCACTGCGTTAACCGCCACGAGGACGAATCCGGCAACGACTAGAAATAGAATATTTTGTTGAGCATTATCTTTCATGATTCTTTCCCTCGATTATTTGGTCTGCATCCCCACTTCGTTAAACGCTTTGATAAGAACATCAAGTGCAACATTATTCAGGTCATCCACCTGCAGGCAGATCACGTTCCGTCGGCTGGAGAGAAGGCGTGGCGACTCGCATAGATTGAGCGTCTTCATCTCATCCGTGTAGCGAGGGTCGAGAGCAATACGGAGTTGCCCTTCGTAAATATCCACGAAAGCGAACTCTTCCCACTCATCATAGTTCCAAAGACTGCAGAAACCGTCCTTCATCGTCACGCGGACCGTGCCGCCACAGGAGTTGTTCAGGCAGGTGTAGTATTGCTTGAAAACATTGAATAACCGGCCCGACCCGTCATGTTTATTAAAATGCTGGATGATATCCTTTTTAATGGACGGAATTTGTGGCATTTCGGTCGTCACTCGCTTATGTGATGCAGCAGAGTTCCGAGTTTTATCAGATTCAGTATGTTCAGCCGAAAATTCAACCGAGACCACCTCCGCTTCCGAAGTTTTTTCCGGCTCAGCTGTCACCGTTTTTTTGGATATCGCCTGAGGCTTGGGTTTGTTCACAGGAACTGCGTGCTCCCCTCCGCCGAGAAAGGACTGAAGATCCGCAAGCACCGAGATTCTGACATCTCGGGCTCTCTTTGCATCCTCAACCTTTTCCATTAGTGCAATATATTCTGCATATGGAATCTGCAGCTTTTCTGACTCTTTCTCATAAAGATAGTTATTCATTTCGCCCCACTTGCGTGCTTTGTTGATTTAATCTGTGGAAGCCATTGAAGCATCATCCATGCCACACACATTACTTCCTTGAATTTTTTGTGCAGCACTCCTTCTTTCCCGAGATGGATTCTACTTACTCCCAAACTAGGCATGGTTTCTGCTTTATACCGTGCATCTATATTGAACACGCAAGACTGGGAGACATTATGAAACTACTAAAATCCATACGAATGATATTGATCGGCGCAACCGTCTGCGGAATGGCTTCCACAACCACCGCACAGTCCATCAACCTCTGGAGGGGAACCGAGGTTAAAGCCGACTGGGACGATGCCTTTAAGTGGAAACTCAAGCATATTCCCGTAGAGAGCGAAGCGGTGCATTTCCGTCAAGACAACAGCGTTATCTCCCTCAACCGCACCGTTGAACTCAATAACGGCATTCAACTTTACGGACAGGAACTCTCTCTGGAAGGCAACGGAAACATCAACCTATGGAGTCCAATCCCCCACCAGCGCACCATCTATATCCCGGCCTCCGCCAGCGGATACGCAAACCTGACCATCCGAAATAATATTTCCATCAATGGACGGATTTCTCTTGCCGCCAAAGCCTTTGGCACATCGGCAAGCAAGGGCTCCGTAACCCTGAAGGATCGAACCACCGTCGAGGGAACGCTATCGGTCGGCAACGATGGCAGCGGATCCGGAAAGGTTTACATCCACGACAAATCCGTCTACCGCATCACCGGACTCGAATTGCATACCGAAGCTCAAAAAGGTGGTGCAGCCGAAATCCATATTCTCGGCGGCACCGCACAGATGGATATCAAGACGAATCCATTCGAACTCTTTCTGAAGGATTCCAGTCGGAAAATTATTATCGGCGACTACGGAACCTTGATAATCATGACCGACCTTCCCCTTAAAAAGAAAAAATCCTTCATCAAAAAAATGCTTGCCGAAAAACGAATCGTTACCGAGCAAGGTTGCGAACTTACCCAACCCGTCTACCAAAACAATATGGTGTTGCTTCGAGCGGAATCGACCGCCGGCCCAAAAAAACTCACCACCCTGCTGGCGGACATTAAGTCGCCCAAATCGCCTCCCGAAACCTCCGCACTTGAAGGTCTTTTAAAAGGACGATCAAAGCAACAGGTCAAAACCTCGCAGCCACCCCGACCGCAAACGGGCAATCTCTCATCCTTGCTCTCGCAATTGAAACCCGGAACCAAAGGGAACAAACAAGCGCCTCGGGGGGCTCAAGTGAAAACCAGCAAAACTCTGGTCGCCGCAACGCCGCAGACCCCAAACCCGGCCATCGTTATAGCAGAACAGGCAACCGCACAAACGGAGGACGAGAAACCCAGTTCCGCCCCACTCGCGGGATACATCA
>JAOZKS010000346.1 GCA_029935255.1 Pontiella sp. | reverse complement strand
AGACGTCTTCGAGGGCATCGGCTTTCAGGGTTCGGCGGCGGCGCGAACGTTTTCCACCCGCGATTCCGTCCACGGCCGTATCGAGGGCAATGAGCTCTTCGTGGTTCACCCCGCGCAACTTGAAGAGCAGTTCGGGCTCGGTGTCGAGCCGTACGCCGATGCCGTACATGGCGGCGGCGACGTGTTTGCACATGTCGGCCCAGTCGGGGCAGTTGCAGTTGAAGCGAATTTCTTTTGGATGCGGAAAGAGTCCGTTTTTCGGATCGGTGACAATCTCCATGACTTCGTCGGATATTTTCCCCTGAAGCAGTTCGATCAGGGAACCGATCTTGCCTTTGCAGCGGTCTTTTATGATCTCCCATTTCTTGGAGTCGAGCGGCTTGATGTGGATGGAGAGCTTATACATTTCCGATCCGCTTACCATGGCGTTGGCGGTTTCTTTTTCGATGCCGAGATGGCAGACGGAGCCGTTGCGGACATAGGTGCGCCCGCGCGGAAGACGATTTTCGTAGTCGCTGAACGATTCTAGATGCTTGCACCAGGATTTGCCCCAGAAGCTTTTGGCGATGCCCCTGTTTTTAAAGGGCTCGATCGGCTGGATATCTTCGCCCGCCTTGCGTAGCTTTTCCATCTTTTTCAGCGCCCGCCGCCGCCGTTCGGCGACGGGAACATATTCGTTATAGTAGAAGCTCATGGGTTGGTTTCCTTAAGGCTGGATTAGAAGAGGTCGAATTGCCCCTGATTTGGATGTTGCGCGGCAGGCTGGGCCGATGCAGGGCCTTTGCGTTTTGTTTTTTTGATTCTCGGCGCTTTTCGCATTTGGTCGAGATCGTACTGCATGGACGAGTGCTGAAGGGTCAGGATGGTGAGGTCGTCGTTGAGGTCGTCGGTATATCTCTTGAGTACGGTTTTTTTCTTTTTATCGGTCCATGACAAGAAGCCCCATTCGAGTTCTTTTTTCATCTGTCGCAGGATCCGCCGAATTTTGGTATTGTTTTGTTTGTAGAGGGCGGTGCCGTTGCGGATGGAGGAGACCGAGGCAAATCGAAGCAGCTTGTCGCTGAACAAGTCGCAGGAGGTTTCAATGTGTTGCAGCGTTTCGAGGTCGTTTGTTTCATAGGCCGTCTGTGCGGCATGCCACAAATCTTGTTGTTCGGGCGTGGCGTTTCCGACCCGGTCTGGGTGAAGTTTGTTGGTGATTTTACGATAGAGTTTTTTGATGCTTTTCAGTTCTTTCGGCGTTTTCTCGCGCGGCCCAAAGGGGTCTGTAAAATCGGGGTCATCGGTGCAGAAGTCGTCGTCAAATTCGTCCATCAGGGAGTCAAAGAATTTGCGTGCGGCCTCGGCGTCTGCATCGTCTAAATCTTCTGGCTCATTTGCAAAGGGGTCAAAAGGGCCCTCCTGCCTTCCGTCATTAGCCGAGTTTTCCTTGAAGAAACGTTCGAAGCCGTCCGGGATTTTCCCGTTCGTTTCAATATAGTGAACCGCAGCCTCGGCGCACTCTTTTCGCGTGTGCCGGGAGAAGATGTGAAGATCCTCCGCGAGATCCAAGGTGTTTTGTAAGGTAAAGGTCTTCTCGCGCAGGGTGTTCATTTTTTGCAGGGAGGCTTTGCATTCGGCTTGTAGCCACTGGGTAAAGGCGGGGGCATCGTTCTTTTCAAATTGTTCGACTTGATCCGTGAGCTTGGTGCAGGTCGTTTTGCTACGCTTAAATTTGGTCAGTTCACTTTTCCGGATTTTGTCGGTGTTCAACGGGACCAGCGCCCTGACTTTTGAACGCCGGACGCGGTGTGGTTTATTCTTTTTTTTCATAATTCTAATTTTTCGATGTCGAGGCTGACAATCTCCATGACTTCATCGGAGATTTTTCCTTGTAGCAGTTCAATCAGCGAACCAATCTTCCCTTTGCAGCGGTCTTTTATAATGCTCCACTTCTTGGGGTCGAGCGGCTCGATGTGGATCGAGAGCTTATACATCTCCGACCCGCTGACCATTGCCTTTGCCGTCTCTTTTTCGATGCCGAGATGGCAGACGGAGCCATTGCGGACATAAGTGCGCCCGCGCGGCAGGCGGTTGGCATAGTCGCTGAATTTTTCGAGGTGCCTGCACCATGACTTGCCCCAGAAGCTTGAGGCAATTCCGCGGGTCTTGAACGGCTCGATCGGTTGAATGTTCTCGCCCGACTTGCGCAGTTTTTCCATCTTTTTCAGCGCTTTGGCGCGGCGCACGGCGACGGGGACATATTCGTTATAGTAAAAGCTCATGGCAGGTTCTTGGTTATGCCCAGTTGGCCAGTTTCAGGCCAGGGATCTTTTTAAAGTGCTTTATGTTATTGGTAACGACCGTGTAGTTGAGCATCAGGGCGGTGCATCCGATTTGCAGATCGAAGTCGTCGACAGTCGTGCCGGAAGAGGAGAGCAAGGCCTTGATTTCACCAAAGCTGTCCATGACCGAGCGGGTGATGTCGATGACGGGATAGAGTTCCGCAAGCCGATGGATCTTTGCCATGTTTTCGGGAACCCGTTCCGACTTGCGGGCGCCATAGACGAGTTCGCCATAGGTGACGACGGAGATGGCCTTGGACTTGTTGGCATGGGTTCGAAAACTCTGCACAACGGTTTCGTGGCCTTTCAGGAAATAGATTAGCGTGTCTGTGTCGAGCAGGTACACTAAAACCCTCCCTGAAATCGATCGGTCGATCGAGTCTTTCGGATGGATTCGGCAATCTCCTCTGCTGAGCGAGAATCGTCCCAAGAGCCCGCCAACCGCAAGGCCTCCTCATCGGTAGAAGGGGATTGATCCGCAGGTGTGGCCAGAAACTTTTCGATGATCAAAGTCACCTCTTGGCTAATTGAACGGTTATCCATCTTCGCTCGCCGCCCGAGGGCTTGATACATTTCGTCATCCATGCTGCGTACTTGCAATGTAGCCATAATTGCCTCCACGTCTCTGTTCATGAATAATGAATCATGTTTCATGATCCATCGCAAGGTTTCTTTATTGGGGTTAGGTTGATTTTTCAAGGTCGAGGCTGACGAGTTGCAACAGCTCGTCGTTGCTCATTTCGGTGAGTGATTTCTCGGCGCCGCCGGAGAGGATCTGGTCGGCGGTCTCCTGCTTTTCCTCAA
>JAOZKS010000345.1 GCA_029935255.1 Pontiella sp. | reverse complement strand
TGCGCGACAAGGAGTCGTTCCAGCTCTTCAAAGGCGCTTTCCACCCGCTCCCGCCGAACGGAGCGAAAAAGCACTACCTCGGAACCGATCGGATCGGGCGCGATATCTTGGCGCGTCTGGTGTTTGGCTACCGGATCGCCATCATCTTTTCCCTCGTCCTGATTCTTTTCAACTATGGCATCGGCGTAAGCGTTGGCTGCGCCATGGGCTACTTCGGGAAATGGATCGACCTACTGGTGCAGCGCCTCATCGAGATTCTCTCCCGGGTGCCCTTCATCTATATCATCATGATTGCCGGCACAATCTATGGCCGAAGCTTCGGGCTCCTGCTGGGGCTCATGATCCTCTTTGGCTGGATGGGGGTCACCTGGCAAATGCGCACCGCGACCTATCGCGAAAAGGCGCGCGACTACATCATGGCGGCCCGATCGCTGGGTGCCTCGAATGCGCGGATCATCTTTGTGCACATCATCCCCAGCACCATCTCATTGCTCGTCACCTTCATCCCCTTCTCCATCTCCACCGCCATCATCGGGCTAACCTCGCTCGACTTCCTCGGCTTCGGCCTTCCGCCGGGCACGCCAAGCTGGGGCGAGCTGATGAAAATGGGCACCGAAAACATGGACTCGCCCTGGATCGTCTCCTCGGTGGTGGGGGCCATGATTTTGGTTCTATTTCTGGTCAACCTAGTCGGCGAAGCAATCCGCGAAGCATTCGACCCTAAAAAATTCACGCAATACGAGTAATCAGGAGAGTCCCCGCAATGACCAAATGGCTAACCTATCTCGGCATACTGTTCGTGCTGATTGTCATCACGATCATCTCCATCAGTGGCACCAAAGCAGGCTTCCTGATCGTGGAGGACTGCGAGTATGAATACCGCCCCTGCACCATCGAGGAAAAACTCACCCTTACCTTCCACGGCCACAAGGAGCCACTCAAACCCTTCCCGATCTCCGAGGAAAAAATCCCCGAGGGACTGGAGTGGCAAAACGGAGCGGAGCAGCAACCCTTCGCCGACCCCGCCGCCAAGCGGGGAGGCACAATGAACAGCTACTTCACGACCTTCCCGCAAACCCTCCGGCAACGCGGCCTCAACGCCAACACCAGCTTTCGCGCCTATCTGGACATCAACGATCTACCTCTTCTGGATATCCATCCCGCCACCGATGCGTTCATCCCTGCCTTAGCCAAGCAATGGGCGATCGGGCCGGACCAGCGAACCGTCTACTACCGCCTCGACCCCAAAGCCCGGTGGGCCGACGGCGTTCCGGTCACTGCCGACGACTTTGTCGCCATACTAAAACTCTACCGAGCCCCGGGGATCGTCGACCCCTGGACCAACAACTATTTCACGGAACAGATCGAGGACATCCTCAAGTTTGACGACCACACCCTTGCCATCCGCCTGCCCAAGCGCAGGCCCGACATTGTGCTGTCGACCGCGATGGACCCAGTCCCCTACCACTTCTACGGCAACTTCCTGCAACACGAGCAAGAGTTCCGCGGCAAGACCGCCTTCTACACCCTCAAAAACAACCAGCAACCCATTCCAGATGAATTGAAATACTACCAGATCCAGGAACAGCTCGATTCCCTGGAAATCTTTCTCATCGGCCTGCAAAGCCAGCTCGGCATCGCCGACTTCCCGCCACCCAACGCCACCACCAACGCCATTGAAAACAAGGAGGCATTCCTCGGCGAAGTTATCGCCGACCTCGGGCTCGCCACAAAACTTTTCGATACAACCGACCCCTCCGCACCCGGCAGGAAGAGCGAGGCCAAGGCTCTTGCCTCCCGCTTCACCTCCTTCAAGGAACGCCTCGCCACCCTTAAACCCACCGCCGAAGAAGCCAAGAAAACCTATCTCATCACCATCGACGATGTGGCGGCGGGCTGGAACAAAACCTTCAACTGGCGCGCCAAGCCCAACACCGGCCCCTATCAGGTCTCCAAGTTCATGCACGGCAAATGGATCCTGCTCAAGCGCAACCAACATTGGTGGGCCGACGACCACAAGTTCCACAAGCACCGCCACAACCCGGACTACAAACGCTACCGACTTATCCCCAAGCTGGAGATTGCATTCGAATACTTCAAGCAGGCGGAACTCGATGAGTTCTCCCTGACCCTCGCGGAATATTGGTACAAAAAGGCCGCAGGCATCCCCCAGTATGAAAAGGGCTATGTCCAAAAGCGATGGTTTTGGAACGACATCCCGCGCCCGAGCCGCCAGCTCTCGATGAACCTCGAAACCGAAATCCTCAAAGATAAAAACGTCCGCCTCGGCATTGCCCATGCGCTGAACATCCAGAAGGTGATCGATCTGGCCATGCTCGGCGACGCCCGCCAAGCCGATACGTTTAGCAGCGGCTATGGCGACTTCTCCAACCTCGACCTCAAAGCACGCAGTTTTGATATTGAAACCGCAACCGCCTACCTCACGAAGGCCGGCTGGACGAAAATCGGCGCGGACGGCATCCGGATAAAGGATGGCAAGCGCCTTTCCATTGAGCTGCTCTACTTCCACCCCCCGGAAAAAAAGTTTATCATGATCCTAAAAGGAGAGGCCGCCAAGGCCGGCATCGAGCTCAAGCCGGACACCTACGACGCCAACACGGTCTTCAAATTCGTGCAGGACAAGAAGCACGAAATGGTATGGCATGCCTGGGCCCCGCGCCACCATCTCATCGGCCCCACCTACTACGGGTCATACCACAGCAACGGGGCCGGGGTTCCCAACAACAACAACTTCTGCAACTATGCCGATCCCGAGGTCGACCGGCTCATCGAGATCTACCGCAACAGCAACGACACCGGCGAAAGGAAAAAACGCGCCCGGGAAATCCAGCAACGCATCCACGACGCCTGCTGCACCGTCCCGACCTACTACATTCCATTCTCCCGCTCCATCACCTGGCGCTGGATACGCATTCCCGACTGTGCCGAGCTCCCCTCCAGCGAAGTTTTGTTCGACTACGACCTATACTGGATCGACGAAGAGATCAAACAGGAGACGCTCGAAGCGATGAAATCCGGCAAAACCTTCCCGAGAACCTTCCGGGTCTACGACCAATACCGGCCCCAATCTGCGGAGTAGCACCATGGCAATCCTCACCGTAAAAAATCTAGTCACCACCT
>JAOZKS010000068.1 GCA_029935255.1 Pontiella sp. | reverse complement strand
CTTTTGCAATACCGCATCAACCTCTACCGCGCACTGGGCGGCAGCTGGCCGAACGAACTCCAAACCCCATCTTTTGAAAGCGAGGAATAACCATGAACCTACTGAAAATATCCACGAAAGTTCTTATCCCGACCCTGATCATTGCCGTGGCCTTGATCGTTGGGCAAACCATTATTAAATCCACCAAAAAGCCGGAAAAGAAACGTCCGCAACGCGGGGCCTACTCCGTGGAAACCATGCCGTTGAAGGCGGGGATGCAAACCATCAAACTCCGCGCCACCGGAACTGTGGTGCCCGCGCTCCAAATTACATTGCGGGCCCGGGTCTCCGGTGAAATCATTTCTGTTTCGCCCGAATTTATCGGCGGGGGCACCTTCAACAAAGGAGACCTCATCCTGAAAATCGATCCAGCCGATTTCCTTCTGGCACTCGAACAGAAAAAGGCCGCATTGGCCGAAGCCGAGTTCCAACTTCGGCTCGAAGAAGGGCAGCGCGACATCGCTGCACGCGAATGGGAACTGATCGACTCCGGCACCGATTCCTCCGAAGCCGACCGTGAACTTGCATTACGCATGCCGCACATGAAATACCGCGCCGCCAAACTCGAAGCCGCCAAGGCCGAATTAGAAAAAACCAAACTCGATCTGGAACGCACCGAAGTTCGGGCCTCATTCAATGCCATCGTTGTTGAGCGGAAAACCGACCTTGGAACACAAGTCAACCTGCAGGATGCGCTGGCCACACTGTCCGGTTCAGATGAATTCCATGTGCGGGCATCCATCCCCGTCGACCGCCTTAAGTGGATTGTATGCGATCCGGAAAACGGATCCGTCGTTACCATCACACGAAACACAGGCGAGGTCCGCACGGGGAGGGCCGTCCGCCTGGAAAGCGCGCTCGAAGAAAGAGGGCGCATGGCCCGCGTACTGGTTTCCGTAAAAAACCCGCTCAAGGGGCAGCAACCGCTCTTACTCAATGAATATGTGCGCATCGAGATTGAAGGAGCCCCACTTGAAAACACCTACCACATCCCGCGCTCCGCCCTCCACGACGACCGGTTTATCTGGCTGGCCTCCCCCAAACGGACCCTTCAAATTCGCGAGGTTGAGGTTCGCTGGCGCGATGCCACCGATGTACTCATCTCCGGAGAATTCAACGAGGAAGCCCAATTAATTCTCACGAACCTTTCTTCCCCAATCAATGGGATGAGTCTTCGACTCGCAGGCGACCCCGTGCCGCAACCCGGCATGGGTGGCGGAAAAGGAAAAGGCATGGGCGGAGGAAAGCCCGGACAAAAGGACTCTCCCTCTGAAAAAGGATCGATGAACCATGAAGGATAAAAATATCTTGTCGGGGAAAGAACGGCGAGGGCCGATCTCGTGGATGACGCAAAATTCCGTCGCCGCCAACATTGTCATGCTGATTTTGGTGGCAGGCGGGCTGCTGCAAGGCCTGAACATTAAACAAGAATTCCTGCCGACCGCCGAACTCGACTTTGTCACGATCACCGTGCCCTACCCCGGAGCCAGCCCGGAAGAGGTGGAGCAAGCGGTGGTGTTGGCCGTCGAAGAAGCGGTGCGCGGGCTCGATGGCGTTAAAGAAGTGACGGCACGAGCCAATGAGGGCTCCGGCACCGTGACCGTTGAAATGACCCCCGGATACGACACCGGGCGGCTCTCCCAGGATATCCAGGGGGAGGTCGACCGAATCCGGACGTTCCCGCAGGATGCCGAAGAACCGATCATTAGTGTAAGTTCATTACGCCGCGAGGTGTTGACCGTGATTGTCTCGGCCGATACAGCCGACACCATCCTACGTGAAATAACCGAAGAAGTCCGTGATAGCCTGATCCAATCACCGGGCATCACGCAGGTGGAGCTCTCCAATGTCCGGAACTATGAAATCTCCATTGAAATCCCTCAGGATTCACTCCGCGCCTATAATCTAACCATCCAGAATGTGGCGGATATCATTTCGCGCGCATCCGTCGAACTCCCGAGCGGCGGCATGAAAACCACGAGCGGGGAAATCTTAGTGCGGGTACGCGACCGCCGCGACTACGGCGAAGAGTTTGGAAAAATTCCGCTGATTACCAGCCCCGACGGAACGCAAGTCCTGCTTGAGGAGGTTGCCACCATTCGCGACCACTTCATCGACTCGGATCAATTTACCTATTTCAACGGAAAACCCGCCCTAACCATGGCGGTCTACCGCATCGGGAAAGAGACCCCGATCTCCATCGAAGAAGCCACCCTCGAAGTGCTCGACCAGCTGGAGGCCCGCCTCCCCGAGGAGGTTGAGTTTACCATCTGGAACAGCCGCGCAGATATGTTCCGCCAACGAATGAATCTGCTCATGCGTAACGGATTGCTTGGACTGATTCTCGTGTTCGTGGTGCTCGGCTTCTTCCTGGAAATGCGGCTGGCCTTTTGGGTGATGCTCGGCATTCCCATCTCGTTCATCGGAACCCTTCTATTCATGCCGTCGCTGGGACTGAGCATCAACATGGTTTCAATGTTTGCCTTCATTCTCGCGCTCGGAATTGTGGTGGACGATGCCATTGTCGTGGGCGAAAACATCTACCACAACCATCAGGAAGGCATGCCTTTCCTGCGCGCCGCCATCAAAGGAGCCCGCCAGATTGCAATGCCGGTCACCTTCAGTATCCTCACCAATATTGTCGCCTTCATGCCGCTCTACTTTGTTCCCGGAGTCATGGGCAAGTTCTTCAGCGCCATCCCGCTAGTGGTCTGCACCACCTTTTTGATTTCCCTCGTAGAAGCCTTGTTTGTGCTTCCCGCCCATCTGGCCCATCAAAAAGAGCGGAAAAAAAGCGGTTATATCCACCGCTTTCAACAGCGTTTCAGCCATGGATTCATGCGCTTCGTTCGCGAAAAATACGCCCCGTTCCTCGAGCTGACCCTGCGCCGAAGATACCTCACCGTGGCCATTGGATTATTCGTCCTGATCATCACGCTAAGCTATGTAAAAAGCGGGCGCATGGGCTTTCAGCTCTTTCCTAGTGTTGAATCCGATGTCGCACTATGCAGCTTTAAGTTGCCCTACGGCGCTCCCGTGAAGCAGACTCAGGCCACCCACGACCGCATCATCCAAGCCGGCGAGGAGCTGGTGCGGGAAATCGAAGAAGAAACCGGGCAACCACAAATCAAAGGGTCCCTCTCGCAGATTGGAAATGGAGGCGGGCATAGCGGATCCATCACCTTCGATCTGGTCGATGCCGAGGTGCGCCCCGTTTCCACCGCCGAATTTGTTCAGCGCTGGCGCACGAAAACCGGCCCGCTTCTGGGCATCGATACCATCCGCTACCGCGCCGACAGCGGCGGTCCCGGGAGCCGAGGCGATGCGTTAACCATCGAGCTTTCCCACCGAGACATCTCCGTACTCGAACAATCCGCCAGTGAACTCGCCAGCCTACTCGGCGAATACTCCCTCGTCAGCGACATCGACAGCGGGGTCACCCCCGGAAAGCCGCAGATCGATTTCACACTCAAGCCTGAAGGCCGCAGTATGGGGCTCACCTCCTTCGAGGTCGCCCGACAAGTTCGCCACGCCTATTATGGCGCGGAAGCCATTCGCCAGCAGCGCGGCCGAAATGAAATCAAAGTCATGATGCGCCTGCCGGAGGCCGAGCGCGAAACCGAGTTTAGTTTGGAATCCATGATTATCCGCACCCCGATCGGGGCCGAGGTGCCGCTCCGGGAAGTGGTCAACATGAAACGAGGCCGCGCCTATACCACCATCAACCGCCGCAACGGCCGACGAACGATCACCGTTTCCGGCAACGTAACCCCAAAAAGCAAAGCGCCCCAGGTACTCGCCGACATGACCGCCACCACCCTGCCCGATCTGATCCGGAAATCTCCGGGGCTGACCTATTCCTTCGAAGGCCGCCAGGCGGATCAAAAGGAAAGCGTAGTCGGACTGCTCAGAGGACTGCTCGGCGCAATTGTCCTGATCTATGTCATCCTCGCCATTCCATTCAAAAGCTACAGCCAGCCGCTCATCATTATGGTTAGCATTCCCTTTGGAATCGTTGGCGCAGTGATTGGCCACCTACTCATGCGCTATAGTCTCAGCGTGATCAGCATCTTCGGAATTGTTGCCCTCTCCGGCGTGGTCGTGAATGACTCACTTGTATTAATCGACTTTTTCAACCAGAAACGCCGAGAAGGCCTTGGCGTGCATGATGCCATCATGGCCGCCGGCATCCAGCGCTTCCGCCCGATCGTACTCACCACGCTCACCACCTTCTTCGGTCTGCTTCCCATGATCTTCGAGCAATCGCGCCAAGCCCGCTTCCTGATCCCGATGGCGATTTCGCTCGGCTTCGGAATCCTCTTCGCCACGTTTATCACGCTAGTGCTCATTCCATCGCTCACCATGATCCTCGAAGACCTCCATCGGATTTTAAGCAGGGAAAAAATCGACTGATTTCTAGGGATGTGGTGCATATGTCAGGAAACACGAATCAAAAACAACCTCCTCAGACCTATCATCCAAACAGACGGCCGTCTATTTAGATGATAGGTTTATCAGGTGCTCTTCAATCTGAATGAACACCGAACGATGCAATGAAAGCACTTGTTTTCCCAGATAATTTCTCGGAAGCAACGACATTGGAAGCAAAGGATCTTCCACAAATGCCGCATGATAGGCCTCCATCGAAATGCGCATTAGCCCCACAAGATCTTCCGCGTCACAGTCTTGATTTTTCAATGAAGCGATATTTTTCTCCATCACCAAGCAATAGTGCTCCTGCAAGATGTTCAACCGGTCAAAATCCCACGCATCCTCCACAACTTGGCAACTCGGCAGACCCAACACAGTTCGAGCCTCGAACAGATAGGCGAACGCATTCACATTTGCCGCAGTTGCAAGATCATCAAACGCTGGGCGAATATCCAGAGGGGTAACCCAGACACTCTGCTGCAAGCAACCCATTCGCATGCGCTTCAGAAACTGCCGCAAAACATTTCGGTATTTGCGATCCACTTCTGGAACGTCATAAACCATCATGTACCAAATACCGTTCCATTTTCTTCCCCATAACTTTTCGGGCGAGAAATAATCCGGCAACTCGCTCCGACCCTCTTCGGACAAAAACAACTGCGGCGGTTTTGCTCCCTCAGAGCGCTTCACGATCAAACCCTTCTTCCGCAACCGACTGGTCGCATTCAGGTAGGCCGCTTGATTCGGATAGCAAGAACGATTCACTAATCCCCAGCCTCCCCGTGTTAAGAATAAGGATGCCATTTCCAGCATCTCCAATATCTCGACACCCGCCCGACGACGAACCACGGGAAAACTAATATCAGGATGATGAAACCGTACCCAAGCCATATCCAAACCTATCACTCAAATAGACGGCCGTCGATCTGAATGATAGGTCTTTAGAAAAACAAGGATTGCTCTCGCGGTCGCGGGGATGGTTTGAAAGCTGGATGAAGCCCCTCCCCAATATCGATAGCTCTTCCCATTCCTGCCCAGATTTGGAACACTCGCCCTCGAAATTTCTGCGGGATGAAAACGATATGGGTGAGGAAAATAAAAAGCAGGGCTACGCCTTCGGCACGTTCAAAGGGGTATTCACCCCCAGCATCCTGACGATTCTCGGCGTGATCATGTATCTGCGCTTCGGCTGGGTGCTTGGAAGTGTGGGTTTGGCGGGGACGTTGCTCATCGTGACGATCGCGACCTCGATCACGTTCTTAACCGGCCTTTCACTTTCCGCGCTGGCCACCAACATGAAGGTGGGTGGCGGCGGAGCGTACTACATTATCTCCCGCTCGCTCGGGCTCGAAGCCGGGGCGGCGATTGGGCTGCCGCTCTTTTTTGCTCAGGCGCTCGGCATTGCCTTCTATGTGTCAGGCTTCACCGAAGCCGCGGTGGGGAATCTGGGGGGCCTCCTCCCCGCATTCCTAACCGCTAAAGTGATCGCGGCATCGACACTGATCCTATTAACGACCCTCGCCTATTTTTCCGCCGACCTCGCCATGAAGGCGCAGTTTGTCATCTTCGCGGTGATCATCGCTTCTCTCGCTTCGTTCTTTCTAGGGACTCCGGTCGATGCGGTTCCCGGAGGAATCCCCATTCCGAAAGGCGTTGGGTTCTGGGCGGTCTTCGCGGTCTTCTTCCCGGCCGTGACCGGAATTGAAGCGGGTATTGCCATGTCGGGCGATCTGAAAAACCCGGCCAAATCACTTCCGATGGGTACGCTCGGTGCGGTGATCATTGGCTACATCATCTACATGGCTCTGCCGATTTTCCTGAGCAAAACCGTTACGGATCCCGAACTGCTATTAAACCCTAATGCCTTGCGGTCGGTCGCCCGCTGGGGATTCCTGATTGTTGCGGGAGTTTTTGCGGCCTCGCTTTCCAGCGCGCTGGGCGCACTGCTCGGCGCACCCCGTACGTTGCAGGCACTGGCGAACGACCGCGTTCTGCCGCGTTTCATCGGTCGGGGCTTCGGTCCGGACAACGCCGACCCGCGCATTGCCACCGCCCTCTCATTCGGAGTCGCGCTCGTGGCGGTATTGCTGGGCGACCTCAATGTGATTGCCCCAATCCTTTCGATGTTCTTCCTACTATCCTACGGTTTGCTGAATCTTTCCGCCGGATTGGAAGGGCTGATTGAAAGTCCGTCGTGGCGGCCGAAATTTAAAGTTAAATACGGAATCTCGCTCCTCGGGGCAGCGGGTTGCTTTGTCGTGATGCTCATGATCAACGCCGGGGCCACCCTCATAGCGCTCCTCGTAACCGCCACCGTTTTCTATGTGATCAAGCGCCGCCATCTCAATGCCCACTGGGTCGATATGCGCTACGGCATCTTCACCCTGCTTGTGCGTTTTGCGATCCAGCACCTGAATAAAATCAAACCGGATGAACGAACCTGGTATCCGAACATTCTTGTTCTGAGCGGCTCACTGAAGTCGCGGTGGCATTTGGTGGAAATGGCCAGCTCGCTGGCCCGACACAGTGGTGCGCTAACCGTCGCGAGCATCCTTCCGGTGGAAGACTGGTCGGCTGAAAAAGTCCAGGGCATGGAAGATTCAATGCGCGAATATCTCGAAAAGCGGGAGGTCGATGCCATGGTCAAAATCCTTCCCGCCCCGGATCGGTTGACCGGAGCCAAATCGTTGGTGCGAGCGTATGGCTACGGACCGCTCACCCCCAACACCATCATGTTCGGCGACACGGAAAAACGCGCCAGCTTCGATAAATTCGCCGAGTTCATCCGGCTGGTCTACCGAACCCAGCGAAACCTGATCATGCTCCGCGACAGCGAGCTCGCCCCCCGGGAGGACCCCGATGAAATCCATGTCTGGTGGGGTGGCAACAAAGACAATATCGGGCTGATTCTAACGCTCGCCTATCAAATCCAAAAAAGCCCGGTCTGGAAACAATCCAAGCTCATGCTGAAAACCATCGTCGAAACCGAAGACGAACGCAGTGCGGCCATTGAACGGCTCGAAGCCTTTATTCAGGAGCAACGCATCCCGGCCGAGGCCGAAGTGCTCATCAAGCGCCTGCCCGATTTCCATGATATTATTCGGCAATCTTCCGCCGATGCCGGCCTCGTCTTTATGGGGATGCGTCCGCCCGGCGAAGAAGAAACCCTTGAGGACTACAGCCGCTACTATGGCAACTTGATGGAAGCCACCAAAGACATGCCGCCGCTGGCCTTCGTGCTCGCGGCCGAAGACATCGAGTTTCGGCAAGTCATTGGAATCTCAGCTCGGCTTGAGGCTTGAGCAGGGGGTCACGTTTAACTCTGCCCCATCGCGGAGAGAATAACGGTTTTGAAATCCGCGTAGGCCGTCTCCAGATCATCGTTCACGATTTGGAAGGAATACTTCGAAGCATGCTCCATTTCTTCCTTCGCATTTTGAAGGCGCTTCTTGATCACCCGTTCGCCATCCGTACCCCGTCCGATCAAGCGTTTTTCCAGCTCTTCGGTCGAGGGCGGCGAAATGAAGATATCCGTGAAGCCGCGGCGAATGGGGTTCCGGGGATCCAACCGCACTAACGAGTCCCGCAACTGCGCGGCCCCCTGCACATCGATATCCAATAGGACATGGTTCCCTTCATCCATGGCATAGAGAACGGTATCTTCAAGGGTTCCGTAGAAATTTCCATGAACCTTGGCATGTTCTAGAAACTCGCCGTTCTTGATACGTTCCTTGAATTCCTTCTTGGTCATGAAATAGTAGTGAACGGTATCCTGTTCGTCGCCGCGCGGGGCGCGAGTGGTGCAGGAAACAGAGTATATAACGTTTGGAAACTCGGCCACCAACCGGTTGCACAACGTACTCTTTCCGGCGCCGGACGGAGCCGAGACCACCATCATCAAGGGTCGCGCTCTACGCGGCTCGGATGGTTTTTCTTCAATCAGTTCATGGTTGTTCAATGATTCCACTTTTACTTCTCCGATATCGGTTCTATTCAACGTTCTGCACTTGCTCGCGAATGCGTTCGAGCTCGGTCTTAAAGCCAACTACCTGCCGGGTGATTTCCACCTCGTTGGCCTTGGAACCGATCGTATTGATTTCCCGGAACAATTCCTGGCAGAGGAAATCAAGGGTCCGACCCACGGATTCAGACGAGCGCAAGAGTTTTCGTGTTTGCGCCAGATGGCTCTTTAAGCGGGTCAGTTCCTCGGTAATATCGCATCGGTCGGCAAAGAGCGCGATCTCCCGAACCATTCGTTCGTCAGAGGCCAAATCGGTCAACCCGGCTTCTTCCATCCGTTGAAATAATTTTTCGCGGTAGCCCGCCACCACCGTATGGGAGATCCGTTGGATTTCCTTCATCATGCCTTCGAGCAATCCGAGGCGTTCACGCAGATCCTTTTCAAGCGCCTTGCCTTCGGCGGCACGCATCCGAGACAGACCACGCAGAGCCTTGGTCGCCGCTTGGTCGAGCACGGCCGCCACGTGGTCGGCATCTATATTTTCCTGTTCGATGGAAACCAACCCCGGTAGACGGGTGATGGTTTCCGCGCCCAGATCGTCGGCCAGTTTAAGCTTTTTCGCCACGGCTCGAATGCCCTCGACATAGTGCTGCGCCAACTTAGCATCCACTTTCACGTTGCCTGCTGATCCATCGGCGGCTTCGACGCGTACGATGCCTGAAACTCGACCGCGCGAGAACTCCCGTCGAACGAGGCTCTGAACCTGAGCATCGAGCGTAACCAAATTTCTCGGCAGGCTGATATTCACATCGAGTTGCTTACGATTGACGGAGCTGACCTCCACCGACACCCGGATACCGGTCGCCGATGCCGTACCCTCGCCAAACCCTGTCATACTTTTAAGAGCCATAAATTTCCTTGATACCTGAAACGCAAAACCTGAAACTTGAATCGAAAACAGGAATAGAATTTAGGATTTATAGGATTATGTCACGCATTTTGATCCAAGATGGAAGCGATACCGTGTTGCTGGGCAACGTGATTTTGGCAGAAAGCCAATCTGCGCGAATGCGAGGGCTGCTTGGGCGGGATTCACTCCCTACGGATATTGGCATGCTGATCCGCCCGTGTCGCAGCATTCACATGTGGTTTATGCGCTTCCCCATCGATGTTGCATTCCTCGACCACGAGATGCAGGTGCTCAAGGTTTCCCGCAACGTACGCCCGTGGCATCTGGCCTTTGCGCCGGGCAAAACCCATTGTGTGCTGGAAACAGCCGCAGGTGTGCTGGATCCGGTCAAGCCGGGAGTCCGTCTGGAGATTGCGGGTAACTTGTAGCCGGGATCGGCGATCCCGGCTACAGCATGCCTATTGCGGAAGGGACTCCTTGCTCTGCTCAATCATCCGGCGCGCCGCACGGTTGCTTTCGTCGTCGAGCGAGATCGGCTGCACATCGCGAATGTCCGCAGCCTTAGCCGTGTTGAACACGCCGGGATACCGTTCGTAGTAGATATCGCCATTCGGCAGTTTGTACTCGATGCGGCACTTGATGATTTCCGACTCGGTAATAATCTTCGTGTCGTAGACAAAGATGCGCTTGAGCACTTCATGCCGTGTCACGGCTTGATCGATCTCGGTCTGCAGGATGCTCATGGATGAAACAAAGCCTTCGCGAACCAGCTGGATTTTGTGGTCGACTCCCGATTTGAGTGTGATGCGCACCGGCTGGGAGATCGAATCCGACCCGCCTTTGGGCTGCGTTGTCGTTAGCAGTTTCCCATCCACAAAGATCTGCACATTTGCGGGA
>JAOZKS010000344.1 GCA_029935255.1 Pontiella sp. | reverse complement strand
AACGAAGCTGGCGCGAAGCCATTCTGGAGGAACGACAGATCACCATCGTCTACGCTAATTATTCCGACTCCCAGCCGATGGCATCAAGCATGGGCTGGATCTCCTGATTTTTCATGAAGTTGTTCCAACATAGCCCGGTCCGGGCGTTTTCGATCATGCAAAGGATCGGGCCTTGATCGATGGCGATGTAGCCATCGGAAAACCAGTTGCGATCCAAGTTGAAGGAATCATAGAACCCAAACGGGCCCCAGAGACGATCCCCCAACTGGTGATAGAAAAATTTGAGCGTGGCCAGCGATTCCTTGGGGGTGAAGGGCATGGACCCGAGGGCCGCGGTCGGCGCAATGGTACCGTTGTCGTATTTGCCGGGCTGGCAACCCCGATAGCCGTCGGGCGTGTAGCAGGCGGTCAACCCCCAAACGAGACTATTGTAGCCCTTGAAGTTCTTGGGGTTCTCACGGCTATAAGCTCGATGGATCAATGAAATGGCCCGTGCATTTTCAAAATAGTTGGCAAACTTATCGCGTTTACCGCGCGGATCGAAACAAATGAATGAATACTGGGACATGAACAACGTGCCGCCCATCGGCTTTCCGACCGCTTGCTTGATGCCATAGTATTTTTTCCCATTCGCATAGTTCGGGTTGCCTGCCCATCCCTCGTAGTAGGTCGAGGCAGGAATCGGATGGGTCGGCGAGGCAATACCGAGCAGGTAGACAATCATGCATTCGTTATATCCGCGCACCTTGTGGTTCTTTTCAAAACCATGGTTGGGCGACCAGTGCCAAATCATATGTCCGTCCTTAAGGAACCAGTCCCACTCGACGGTTTTCCACAATCGGGTGATCGTCTTGCGCAGCTCTTTTTCGACCAACGTATTTTGATCAAAGTATTGCCGCACGGTGAGCAACCCCTGCATGAGCAAGGCCGTTTCGACGATATCGGCACCGTCGTCCTTCTGCGAAAACCGAATGGTTTTGCCCGTCGAGCCGTTAAGCCAATGTGCCCATGCCCCGTGATAGCGATCCGACTTTTCGAGAAATCGAGCCATGGTGAGCAGTCGTTCCGCACCCTCTTTACGGGATATGAATTCGCGATTCACACCAATCATGATGGCCAACACGCCAAAGCCGGTCCCCCCGGTGGCGCAACCGTCCTTGCTATTAAAATAGCGCTCGCGAGTGAGCCCGCTTTGGGGGTGGGCATAGTCCCAGAAATAGCGAAAGGTCGCTTCCTGAATAGAGGTAACCAGCTCGGCATCCGTCATCTTACGGGTGCGCGCCGAAACCGGGTTCTCCGAAATGAAATGTTCCCTGCCCCCCTTTTCCACCTCGGCCACCTTGTAAAAATAGAGCCGTCCATTCTGGCGCGTAAAGTCGGAATAGACCCCGATCCGGTGTGGGGTTGCGTTAACTTTATTGAAGGTTCCATCTGCGGACGTTCCGCGATAAATCGCATAGGCTTTCCCTTCTGCAACCTTCCAAACCAAATCGACGCGGCTGTCTGCTCCTTTCGCAGTCAATGCGGAAGAAATCACGGGGAAAACAACAAAAGCGCAAAGAGCCACTGCCCAAACCCGTTTCATGAAATCACTGTTTTTCATTGCATCCTTTCATCGCTACCCATTCGAGCGAGTGTATTTGCTTAAGATTAGGAATACAATATGTAAGCGCTTTCAGAAGGCAAGTTAAATTTTCTTTTTATAGGGTGATGCAGCGGCTAGGCCGTATTCGCGGAGGAGCGGGACTCCCGTCAAGTAGACAGAGAAATAGAAACATGGTCGGCCCGGATTGGATGGCAATGCGAAAAGTGAAAGTTCGTTTCGCTTCCGTTTTCCCATCGATTTCGGGTGCGACACCCAACCGCACCCATCAGAATAACCACCCCATTCACCGCAAATTATGCGGTGATTACCGCGCATCAGTCTCCGTAGTGCGTTTTGGCGCGGATGATGTACACCACCAATTTATCATCTTCGATGGAGTAGACCACCCAGTCCTGATAACTAAGCCTGACGGAATAAAACCCCTTTAGGTCACCAACGAGGCCCTTCCCTGAATAGGGTTCAACAGCGATCCGATTCCGTAGAATATCCATCAGCTTCTTCTTCAGCTTCGTCGTAAGTTTCCGGATATCTTTTTCAGCCTGACGTGAAAAGCGGATTTCGTATGTCACTGAGACTCTCCGAAAACATCTTCGAATGAGCGGGTATTTCCGGTTTCGACCTCTTTACAGGCCTGATCAAAATCTTTGCGAAAACCCTTGGCTGAAAGCAAAGATAGAGTTTCTTGCAGGCTTTCAAACTCCTCTTCGGATACCAGCACTGCTGCACCATCTTTGTGGCTGATGTGATAGATCTCGTGTTTCTGATTTACGCCCTTCATCAGGTCGAAAAAGGATTTTCTGGCATCTGTTGCGGTAATTGTGGACATAGCCACCTCCATGCGTACGCTTTTATGTACACCCTTCTACATCCGTATTTTGACCCTGTCAACTCCAGTCTGAACAACCATTTGATTCACGAGTTGAACCCCTACACGTCAGCCGTGTAATGGGACAGATCAATTTCGGCGCGAGTGGTCAACCGATCTGGATGGTTATGTTGCGTGATTCATTATGTTGCGAAGTGTCCAGTTGCTGAACAAATCCTGATATTTTGAGCGGAGTTCGCAACATAATTCCTAAGTCGAAGCGTAGTGTCCCTTGGAAAGGAAAGGGGTCAGCCAAAGAATCTTGTTGGAAAGGGGAAAGGGGTCAGCCAAAGAATCTTGTTGTTTGCGACATATTGAGATGACGACATAATTGCTCATACCTCTTTTTCTGATCTTTATCTCCCGCAATAAGCGATCGGCAACGACTGATATACGTCGGATGCCCCATGCTCAACAATTCACTAATCCGTCGGTTGCTCAGGGTATAATTTGCTTTGATGTAAGCCGCCAGCATCACCTTCACCACATCACCTTTCCGCATCAAGGCTAATTCAGAACGCTTCATTTCCAAAAAGCGGCATCCTTTTTCGATGTCCTTCAGCACGGCCTTCTCCGTCATCGAACTCTTCAACGCGCTGCTCACCGGCACGCCCAACCAAGCCCAAACCGCTCTTTTCGATGGATCGGGCGAAATGAATAACCTCGCCCTAG